>JAQUOK010000294.1 GCA_028717165.1 Victivallaceae bacterium
TCCCGCATCAGATTGGATAAATCCGCAAAAGATATTTTGGAATTGAACCTTTGGGCTTCCCGCAGGATTTGAGTAGGCGTCATAGGACGGTTTAACGCCCGCAATACCGCCTGCTTCTGAATGCCCCAGTTGAGCCATTTTACGTCATATTCTTTTACCACTTTTGAGTAAGTAAGATTTCAATAAAAAAAGATTCTTACGTTTCTATTGGGAAATTAAGCTTTTTCACTTATTATCAATTTGCGTCTCTGATGAATACGGCAACCCGTCCGAAAGATTTTTAAATCAGCTTGCACTAAAAAACGCGATGGAGAATAAATATGAGCAGTTGCTCGAATACCTGAAAGAGCGGAAGCGGGATTTAATGAACCTGAAAAGGCGGAAAGAAGGCTTGACGCCGTCAGGCAAGGGCATGCTGATGATAATTCTCGCGGTCGAACAGAAAATCGGAATAAAACTGTGATTATCCCAACAAAATCCTGAACATCTTTATATTGTTTTTTCGCCTTAAAGGTGAATGTCACCAGCCTATTACCAGTCGTACTTCTCCAACCCGATTATAAGCGAAGTCAAAGATGAATCGCTGGATGAATTCGTCAGCCAACGGAGTAAAATCCTGAAAAGCAAACTGGACGTCCTTATACAGGAAATTTTGATAAGGCTCGGTATTAAAAGCAATAATCTTCAGAAACTGGAAACGGATTTAAGCAAAGTACACTCCGAAATGAGCGGACTCAGCAGCCGGGCGTATTTTCATGGTGATACTACCGGGAAAGAAGAATTTCAACAGCTCCGGCAGACTGAACTCGAACTTGAGAAAGAAAAACGTGAGCAGGATGTTTCCTGCTGGAACGATGTAGTCAAGGTCATGCACGAAGTTCTCAATACCTGGGAAGCGCATCAGCAGTCTGCGGCGAGAGCCAGATTATTAAATCACCAAGGAATTGATTCTCTTCTGGAGGAACTGGAGGCTGCTTCCAATGATTGACCACGAACTTAAAGATATCTGTAAAAAGCTGCGGCCGTTAATCGGGCAAAAAGCGGATTCGCTCTGGCTGGCTTATACGACTTCGGAAAATCTGAAAATCCGGCAGGAAGCGGAAGCTCTAATTTACATGTTCGCCGCCCGGCATCTTGCTCGTAACGTCAATAAGCAGGCGATCATGCTGCCACCGGTGGAAGCCAAAGAAGCTGCTGGAGAATTTAAGCTCGGAACCGTTCAGTATGCCAACCGTTCGTTATTCCCGGTCGGCTTGAACAGAGACAATTTTATCCGGCACATCGGTATACTGGCGATGACCGGAAGCGGCAAGACCAATGTCGCGCAAAATATGTTGCTGGACTTATTGGAGAAGGATATTCCATTCCTGGTAATTGACTGGAAACGGTCATATCGACAGATAAAGTCGCTTGATAATCCAAAGGTAAACAAAATCGAAGTCCATTCCGTCGGCAGGGAATCCGATACGCCGTTTCACTGGAACCCGTTGCGCCCACCACCGGGCGTACACCCGCGAACTTGGATCAGCATTATCGCGGAGGTATTGGAAAAGACTCATATTTCCGGGCCGGGAGTGGCGGATATTTTTATTGACCTTTTTGATGAACTGTTTGAGCGGTACGGTTTTTATGATAACCAGCCGGTGGATAAATATCCTAATTTCCATGACGCGAAGGAAATCCTTGATAAAACCCAGTTCAGGGGAAGAAGAATGCTTTGGCGGGACAGTTGCATGCGGATACTTAAAACCTTTACTTTCGGGCCGGCGTCGCGGTCGTTCAATACCAGAGAGCCGTTGAAATTGGAAGAACTGTTGAACAAGCCGGTAATATTGGAGCTTGATTTTGAACTGCCCAAACCCTTGCGTACCTTCCTGTCGGAAATATTTTTGCGTTTTATCCATCTCTGCCGATTGCGACAGGGTGAGACTGGTCAACTCCGGCACGTAACTTTTCTTGAAGAAGTCCATAACCTGTTCCCGAAAACTTATACGGAAAATCAGGCAACTAACAGTCTGGAAAGTCTGTTCCGGGAAATCCGGGGTTTCGGCGAAGGTCTGGTATACATCACCCAACATCCGAGCCTGACGCCGATTTATCTGACCGGGAACTCGAATACTTTGATTATCCTGGGACTGCAAAATGAAAATGACATTATTGCCGCTAAAAGAGCGTTGTTTCTGGAACAGGGCGAGGAGGTATACCTTGACCGGCTGAAAGTCGGAGAAGGCATCGTCAAAATAAAAGGCAGAGTATCGCCATGCCATGTCAAGTTTCCGCTGGTGCCAATCAATTCACAACTGCCGGAACCGCAGAATTTTCTCTCCCAACTCTTCAAATCAATTAAACTGCCGAAAACAATTTTACCATGAGCCCGGAAGAAGATATTAAACAGGAGCAGGACTGGATGGATATTCTGCTGTCTTTGCGCGAACCTGAAATAGAAAAGACAGTAGCAACGGAAACATAAAATTTATTGTTAACAAATTGACAAATACTCAATATATCAGTATATTGCCATATACTTAAATTCAAGGTTGTTCCAATGGATGATTTTACCGAGATGGCTAATTTTTCCCGGGCATTAAGTGTTGAAGCACGGGTGAAAATTATTGATTTGCTGCGTGACGGGCCGTTATGCGTAGGGGCTTTGAGCCACAGACTTGGCATATCGCAAAGCGCGGTTTCCCAGCACTTGCGTATTCTGAAGGATGCTGAACTGGTCAGGGCCGTGCGCAAAGGGCTTTTTCTGCATTATGAGATCAATGTCGAAATTTTTTCCGAACGTCTGGCTAAGATAAAAGCTTTAACCGGAACAGATAAACAGGATAGGAAAACCAATGAAAACTGAAAACGATATCGCTGTCAACGTCCAAGGTCTCGCCAAGCGTTTTGGTGAGGTTCAGGCTGTTGCCGGAGTGGACTTTAAAGTAAAGTCGGGAGAACTTTTCGGTTTTCTGGGACCGAATGGTGCGGGGAAGACCACAACTATCAACATGCTTATCGGTTTGGCCCGCCCTGATGCGGGAACAATTAATATCGGTGGCATTGACTGTACGAATAAACCCCGGTCGGCTCAGCATCTTATCGGAGTGGTGCCCGACGAAAGCAATTTGTATCCGGAATTAAGCGGTTTTGATAACTTGTGCTTCTGTGCAGCTCTTTACGGCATGGACAAGTCCACCAGGCAGAAAAGAGCAAATGAACTGCTGAGCGCATTCGAGTTGACCAATGCGGCTAATCGTAAGTTCGGCGGTTACTCCAAAGGAATGAAACGCAAACTCACCATTGCCGCCGGAATTATCCATAAACCGCAAATTTTATTTTTGGACGAACCGACCACCGGTATCGATGTCTCCAGCGCCAGGCAGTTGCGGCAGATTATCGGCGGTCTGCATGGAGAAGGAACGACAATATTTCTGACTACCCATTATATTGAGGAAGCGGAACGACTGTGTGACCGAATCGCCTTTATCGTATCCGGAAAGATTGTCCGGACTGAGACGGTAGCGGGTCTTTTACAGCCGGTGCTGGAAAAATATGTAATGCAGATTACGTGTTCAGGTGACCTGAAAAAACTTTCCGAAAAACTTTCCGGGGAATTTTCCGAACTGAAATTTATAATTCGGCAACCGGATATAATTCGCGTGGAAGCGCACGGCCCGATTCGGGTCGGGCCTCTGGTTCGTTTTTTGGAATACCACGAAGCCGAAGTGTCGGAGGCCAGAAAAATCAAGCCGAGTCTTGAAGACGTGTTTGTCAAGATTACTGGTATTGAAGCGGATGCTATGCGCCGGGAAAAAGAAAAGTCCGGAGGTAAACGATGAAGCTTTGGATCGCATTCTGGAATATTCTGGCAAAAGATTTCCGTACCTATTATTTGAAACCGCCGAATATAAGCTGGGGGCTCATTTTTCCGTTGGCTTGGACGGGCATGTTCTTCATTAAATCCGGAAGCGGACTGGACAGCATATCTTCGATTCTCCCCGGAGTAATCGCTTTGTCTATATTGTTCGGAACCACGTCCCTACTGGCAGTAACTGTGACATTCGAAAAGAAAAACCGTTCCTTCGAAAGACTGCTGCTCGCTCCGATTCCTCTTGAACTGTTGATGCTGGCTAAAACCGGCGGAGCTGTTCTGTTTGGAATAGCCAACGCCTTTGTCCCGGTTATCATGGGGATGTTTTTCATGGATATGGGAAACGTGATCTGGTGGCAACTGGCGGTAACGGTAGTGCTGATCAGTATCAGTTCAACCTTTCTGGGACTTTTTGTCGCCGTTTCGGTAAGCGAGGTTTTCGAGGCGCAAACTTTTTCGAATTTTTTTCATTTTCCTATGGTTTTCCTGTGCGGACTTTTCTTTCCCATTGCGGCGCTCCCGTTTTTCCTGCGGCCGCTTGCGTATCTCCTGCCGCTTACCTACGGAGCCGATCTTCTGCACGGAGCGATAAATCACACCGCTCAAAGACCGGTTGTCCTGAATCTGCTGGTTCTCGCCGGATTTTGTATTGTTCTATTTCTGTGCAGCATGCGTAATATCAAAAAAAAGTGGATAAACTGAGTAAGGGAAAACAGTTTGGCTTATTTTCATTAATCAAATCCGGTTTTATCTGGAAATATTTCTGTAATTACTGCGTGCCTCGCAGAATCATGGCATCGGCTACTTTCTTCAATGCCAGACAATAGGCCGCCTGACGCAGATCCATATCGTTTTTCTGCGCGTAGGTACGTACCTTGTTGTATGCCGCAATGATCTTCTTCTTTAAGCGTTCGTTGACTTCCGTTTCTTCCCAATAAAAGCCTTCGCGGTTCTGCACCCATTCATAATAGCTGACAATCACCCCACCGCTGTTGGCCAGAATATCCGGTACGATCGTCACGTTCATTTTCTGCAATATCGTGTTCGCTTCGTAGGTCAAGATTGCCCAACCAATTAGCGATTCATTTCATTTTTAAACCCAGTTCTTTGGGCGGGGTCATAGTCAAGTTGGCTA
>JAQUOK010000295.1 GCA_028717165.1 Victivallaceae bacterium
CACACTTTACAGAAAATATAAAAAATACTGCGCGTCCTATATTAAAGATGATGTCATCATGGAAAGACACAGACACCGCTATGAAGTGAATAATAAATATGTTAAGAAGCTGGCGGAGCGGGGTATGGTTTTTTCGGGGAAATCACCTGACGGAAAGCTCGTCGAAGCCATCGAAATCCCGAACCATCCATTTTTCCTGGCCACCCAATATCATCCGGAACTGCAGTCCCGCCCGCTCTCTCCGCACCCGTTATTTTTGGGATTTTTAGAAGCGTGTAATAAATAGATCCGGAAAATATGCGTTTAGAACATATCAATATTTTTGCTGACAGTTTCAGCTTATTGCTTTGGGCGGGAATGTGAACCGGAATATACCAGTTGGAATATGTACCGCCTTGAAAAGTTATATCAATTTTGTAAATCTTCTTTCCTGAACCCGGTATATTGTCGACCAGCCCCAGATAGTTTATTTGATAATTGCCGTTTCCCAGCCAATATTTAAAAGAATCGTTTTGCAGGTCTATTTTTACTTTAAATTTATTTTCAGGATCATTGCCCCCACGCGCCGCAGGAAAAAATTGAACCATTAACAATAACGCAATAAATACTTTATATTTGATTTGGAACTTGCGGAAAATGTCATCACCCGATTGGGAGCGTTTGTTTCTGAGCCGGGCGGGAAGTAAGATTTTCATATTATATATTTCCTTCATAAATAACTGGTTCTCTTGAGTTGGAGACATATTCAGGATTGGGGCGCCGTACCTGAAATGCTGTGCTTTTCATGATGTAGTTTGCCTGGAACTCCGCCTGGCGGCGTTTCTCCAGGTGTTTTAAACAAATACGCCCTGCAGGCAGTGAAATACCACTAAAGCTTGTGATTTACTTTTTCTGACTATAATCCGCCGAAATCCTTTTGTTCATCTAAAAGGACATGACCGTCTATAAAAAGAATATTGACTTTATTGGAATGAATAGGAAGCGCATCTCTATCATCCTGTACTGCCCATATTTTTGAAGGGGCGCTGATTCGCGCAAGCTTAGTCGGGGGAATATCATCATAGTGCCCGAAAGGTGTGGATTCGTCATAAGCGTTGCAATCATAATGAGCGACTTCCTGCTTTACAACAGTGTTATGATTGGAGGGACATATCCAGATCTTTGACGCCTGGTCTGCAGTTACAACCCCAACAAACACATTTCCCAAATATGGATCTAACTTTTTCGGTAAGGTTTTTGTGTAAGGGGAATAATACCACAGGTTGGCCGGACAACTTTTGTGACAAGGCCCAGGAATCCAGCCTTCATGATCGTTGATATACGCCATCAGGGCAAGACCTACCTGTTTCAGCTTACCGGCGCAATTGATTTGTTGGGCTTTTTCCCTTGCTTTGCCAAGTGCCGGCAACAGCATTGACGCCAGGATGGCAATGATAGCGATCACCACAAGAAGTTCAATGAGGGTAAAGCATCTAATTGATAATAAACTGCCTTTTTTCCTGTTTTGCGTTTTCACTTGCGTACCTCCTTTTGTAATTTTAAAAACTTCAGATATTTTTCAGAATTTACCACGTAATTTCTGCTTTTCCGCAAATATTCTTAACCGGTTTAGTAAAGATTATAGTACACTTTTTCCGTTTTGTCAAGAGCCAAAACGATTTGATGCCTGAAATATTCCGCTTTTTTTCTTTTATTAGCGCTTCCTTATTCAGCCGTTATTGAACCCCCTTTTAAATAATTAGAGTTCAGTCACTTATTTTATTAAACGCCGGTTTTTTATTGCAAGCTTTTCAGCTTATTCTTATATTTCTCATAAAAAAGTTGCTTTAAAAATATTTTTCCCGATAAAAGCTTACAGTCTCTTTTGTCCATACTCTTCGTTAGTTTCAGCCTCGCGTACAACTGTACGCGTCGGCTTTATGGCCTCGATTATGAAGCAAAATAGACTTTTTCAGTAACGACTATTTGAGATGGCTGGATTCGCGTATTTCAAGAGTCGGCGGAAACACTATTTTTTTAGGAATGAATTTACCGGCCGGCTTTTTCTGAAGCCTTTCAATAAGCAGAGAAGCCGCCGTATGTCCTATTTCCCGGTTAGGCTGCGATATGCTGGTTAAAGGAATTCGCGCCATTTTTGCAAACTCAATATCGTCATAACCTACCAGCTTTATATCTCCGGGAACGGATATTTTCCATTCGTTCAATATATCCAAAGCCCAAAGGGCAATCATGTCGCTGAATGTGAAAATCCCTTTGATATCCGGTTTAGCCGCAAGCAGTGCCGCAATGTTTTTCCGGGTATTGGCCTGAGAATAATTGCCCCAGTATACGGAAACGCAGTTATAATCCATGTTCTTTTCTTCAAAAGCCATTCTTATTCCTCGCAGAATCGCACTGTCTGAGTAATAGTTAAGATTGTTGCCCAGATACGCTATGTTGTGTCCCGCAGTTTCAAGTAAATGCGCGGCAGCCAGACGTCCCCCCATTTCATCATCATCCCCGACAAAATCAGTATTGCTCGCGGAAATCATTTCATTCATGAAAACCACCGGCATCTTTAAGGAATTAATCGCTTCGACAAGCTGCCCCCCCTGATTTATCGGCGTAATGATGAGTCCGTCTATTCGATTCCTGAGTTTTTGCAGGTGGGTTATTTCATCTGTTAACGTTCCGTTATGAAAAGTTACCATGGGCAGATAGCCGTATTCGGAAGCCAGTTCCTGAATACCTATTATCCTTTCCGCGACAGTCGGAATCTGCGGAAAAGCAACTACTATCCCTATCGTACCGGTTTTTTGCGTGGAAAGCGCTTTGGCGGCGATATTTACTGAATATCCCATTTCATCGGCCAGTTTTCTGATTTTCTTCTTCATCGCCTGAGATATATCATGCTTGTCATTAAGGGCTTTGGAGACCGCTCCTTTGGATACGCCCGCCCTTCTTGCAATATCTGTTACGGTTACGGCCATGTTCGCTCCTTGCTGAAACCGGTTAAGTAATATATTGTTATCTATATTTTACGTTAAAAAAGCAAATATTTCAAGTAAAATTATTGACAAATTTCAAAAAAACAGTATAATGTCACTAAACCGATTGAGTTTCTGGAGCCAAACAAGGAACTTTATTGGAGGGGGCCTGAAAATAAAAAGTCAAAAGGAGACTATTCAGAATGGCAATAACGCTTTCAGAAAAGGAAAATTTTATTTGCGCAATAGAGTTCCGGCAACCTGAATGGATACCCATAGTTTTCGAGATACATGATGCCGTAATCTGGCGATATGGCTCTAAACTGCGTGATATGATGTTGCGGCATCCGTTGATTTTCGGCCATGAATTGCTTGACAGGATCAATAATACGCCTCCCTCCGGGAGAGTGGAAGAACATCGTTTTTTTGATTCCTGGAGTTGCGAGTGGTTGGAGGTCGAACCCGGAATTATCGGCCATGTCGTCGGACATCCTCTGGCTGAAAGCTGGGCGCCCCTGCAATCTCTGCATGTGCCGGATCCGGTGTTGCAACGGGACTGGATAAATATCCGTAAACAAACTGCTGCGGCCCGTGATCGTGGTGAATTGGTGCACGGCTATATGAATGTGATTGAGGACGGCTTTTTCGATCGTCTTCAGTTTTTGCGCGGATTAGATAATATACTGATGGATTTTTTGGACAGACCGCCGGAATTGGATGAGTTAATGGCAAAAGTCCTTGACTACAATTTACGATTAATTCAACTATGGCTTGATGCAGGAATTGATATTATGCATTTCCATGGGGATATAGGTATGCAGAATGGGCTTATGATGAGTCCGGCAACTTTTCGGGCCGTACTTAAACCGGCGTATGCACGGATGTTTCAAACCTGCCGTCAGGCTGGTGTTCATGTGATGTACTCCTCGGACGGCAATCTGTTGGAGATTGTCGACGATCTTATTGAGAGCGGCGCTTCCTGCCACGACCCCCAAGTGCGGGCGTGTACAATAGATGGGATAGCCAAGACCTACAAAGGCAAGCTTTGTGCCATGGTGGACATTGACGAACAGATGCTGCCCTTCTGCAAGCCGCAGGATATCCATGATCAGGTGCGGGATATTGTTGCAGAAATTGGTTCACCGCAAGGCGGGCTGATGCTGTTTGCATCTCCGACTAAAGACGTTCCCCTGGATAATATTGAGGCGATCTGTACTGCCTGGGAAAAATATTGTCTGCCCGGACAGTTTTAGAGTTTTGAGTAAAATTTTAAAAAAATTGTTGTCATACCGGAAATTGCAGCAGCGCTGTTAATTATATAAATTTTACCGACAGCTGCAATGCCGGTCCGATTGGGGCTAATTGGCGGGTTTCAAAGTAATGAGTTTAACAGGTCATATGCGGAAAAAATAATGATCGTCCGAAAAAAATCGGGTAATGCCAATACGTTTTCATTCGCGCAAGGCGGAAGATGTAATAAACAGAGGCGGCGGAACCCTGATGATACGGTTATGGAAGGCGACTGAGGCTGAAAAGCTGAGCAATAAAAAAACAGGGAGGTCTTTTTATACGCAAACCAATATCAGAAAGCGGAACTAATAAGCGGTCAAGCTTGAGTTTTATAACATCGTTTGGATTATTACGGTTCAAAACCAGAATAAAGTTGTTATAAATATTTATGGCTCCGACATAATAAGTGAAAACGAAAATGAAATTTTGCCGAATAGTTTTGGAAAAACCATGTGAGGTAAGCAATGCCATTATACGAATGTTGTAAAAATGCGGAAAACCGGGTTAAAATAAACGATGAACAAATAAATTCCGTCCGGATCGGAAAAGATAAAGTTATCAGTGAGATTGTTACTGAAATCCGGAAAAGGAAATCTGCCGGGGAAAAAACAGTTGTGACCGCTTTGGACGGGTGGTATGGCGTATTCTGGAAAGAAATAATATCAGCGCTCAAAACCGGCGCCGAAAATGCCGGGCTGAATTTTGAAATACGGGATATATGTTC
>JAQUOK010000296.1 GCA_028717165.1 Victivallaceae bacterium
ATTCTCAAAAAACAAGATTTTAACGACTTTTTCAGGAAAAAGGTCAGACGGGCGCGTCAAAAATCAGTTGATGCGCAGAGAAACGAGTTATTAACAGGAAAAAGCCAATACTTTTGAAATTGGCTCTATTAATTACGAATTACGAATTTTATGAATAAAAAGAAAACTTCATTTGTTTGCAAAATAGATGAACGCCAAATCGCGCAGTTGAAAGATTACCTGACCGATCGCGGCTGGGAATTCCGGGAAATGCCGTATGCCAGCTGGAAAGCTGTAAAAGATAAAACCAATATCGTCGCCTACCTCAGCGGCAAGCTTACGGTTCAAGGACAAGACACCGAGGATTTCGTTTTGTTCGTCCTCGAACCGGAAATCCTGAAAACTTCCGGCTTCGGGTACGAGGAAGCGGCTCAGCAGGAACCGTTTTTTCCGCACGGCGGCGTTGACGAAAGCGGCAAAGGCGATTTTTTCGGCCCGCTGGTGATCGCCGGGGTCTTCGTCGATGAAGAATCCCAACCGTTACTCCGCGAACTCGGCGTCAAAGACTCGAAAACAATAAAAAGCGCCGTCCAGATCAAGGCCTTGGCAACAAAAATACGTCAGGCGGTTAACGGTAAATTCACCCTGGTAGCCATCGGGCCTGCCGCTTACAACCGCCTCTACGGCGGCTTCGGGAACCTGAACAAACTTTTAGCCTGGGGCCACGCCAGAGTCATTGAGAACCTCCTGGAAAAAGCCCCGGAATGTCAGGACGTCCTGTCGGATAAATTCGCCGCCGAGCACCTGATCAAAAATGTGCTCCAGCAGAAAGGCCGCGGGATTAAACTTCGCCAGCAGACCAAAGCCGAAAGCGATATAGCAGTGGCGGCGGCATCAATTCTCGCCCGTGACGGTTTCCTGCGGGCAATGGAAAAACTCGGAACGGAGGCCGGCATGGAACTGCCCAAAGGCGCCGGGCCGCAAGTCCTGCAAACCGGAGAAACGCTCGCCCGTACTCAAGGTGTTGACGCTTTGGGAAATTTCGCCAAACTGCATTTCAAGACCTTTCAGGAAATAAAACATAAATTGTGAATTGCGTGCCGTCTTTCGCTGTGCTCACCTCCAGTGTGCCGTAAACACATGCAGAGAGCCCCGTTTTCCAACGGGAGGCGGGGTCATGTAATCACCGTAAAGGTGCTTCAGCCACAAATCATAGTTCCGGGGAGCAGAAAATTTTGAACCTTCAAATTCCAGAAGAACCGTTTTCTGAAACAGGTCTTTCCCGGTCCGTTCGCGTCTTCCGTTCCCCATCGTCAGGACTCCGCAGAACCTGCTGTCCGCATAATCGTAAGTCCGGGCCAATTCGTTGATCTTTTTTATGAAAAACTGATAATTAAACGGCAAAAGCACTGTTTTTGTCAGGAGCAAAATTATTTTTTTAACAAGATTCTGGTCTTTCCTGAAAGCGACGAATTTAACCTGATAGAACTTTTGAAAAAAATAAACGTTAAAATAGAGCAAATTCGATTTCCACACACTGTCGGGAAGACCGTCCAACGGAAAGATATCGATACAGACCCCCATCTCATATTTTATTGAACTGTGAAAAGTAAAGCTGGTTCGGGTATTTATCAGCTTTATGTAAGGATACGGATGCATTTCATCTTTATAATGGGACAGGACTTTCAGCTCCGGGCATTTATTCCGCTCATCGAAAATTTCAAGGAAGCGAAGATAATCCGGGCGCGGAATAATAAGATCAATATCGTCGTCCCAGGGAATGTATCCCCCGTGTCTGACCGCTCCCAGGAGAGTACCGTAACCTAAATAATAGCTTATTTCATTTTCCCCACAGAATGCGGACACTTTCCGTAAAATGTCCAGCTGTATTTTCCTCAGTTCTTCCAGGTCTATATTTTTATCGGTCATGGTATTAAAAATCCTTCCGCTCAAAAATCTCACGCAGAGCGCTAATCAACTTTTTATTTTCATCGGGTTTCTTTACTGCAACTCTGACGCACTGGCGGTTAGACAGGCCCCGGTGAAGCGACAAATCCTTCACCAGAATATTATATTCATCCAGAAGTTCTTCCGCCAGACAGGTTGCTTTAATGCCGCCGATAAGCTCAAACATAATAAAATTTCCCTGGGATGGTATTACCCTGATTGAATTAAGCGTTTCCAGTTCCCGATACAAATCACGTCTGGTTTCTTTGAATTGTTCGATTGCTTCAACATAATCATTTCTGTATTTTTCGATAATCTGAAGAAAAAATTCTCCGAATGAATTAATATTCCAAATTGCCAGTTTCCTTTTTATATCGTCTATTAATTCCGTATTTGAACTGCCCATTATTCCAAGCCGTATTCCGGGAACTCCAAATGATTTCGATATGCTCCTCAAGACGGTAAGGTTGGGATATTTATCGAGCAGATCCTGCACAAGCAAAGTCATATCCTCCGCAGTGTCCGCAAAATCGATAAAAGACTCATCAATTATCAGACCTATATTCTCTCCTCCGGCCCAGTCAGCCAGTTTCAGAATTTCCCTTTTTTCAATAAAATTTCCGCTGGGGTTATCCGGATTGCTGATAACCAGGCTTGTAATATCCTTTGCAGCAAAATAGTTTATCAAGTCATCGGCCGAGTAACTAAAATCGGCATTGCCGGATATAAATCCGACAACATTCTCAATACCGGTGCAGTTACAGTATTCTTCAAAACCGGGAAAAACCATTCCGATTTTCCCCGGCTGCCTGAGCATCAAGGGCTTAATCAGTTCTGCCGCGCCATTACCTATACAAATATTTTCCCGGCGGAGCTTGAAATACCTTGCGGCCAGCAAACAGTTTGCCTGCATCCCGGACGGGTAATTTGTCAACAGGTTCTCAAAACCCGCCTTCATCTCATCCAGCAAGTTCCGCCCCGGGAAATAAGGATTTGTCAAATACTGGAAGTCTATTAATTTGGGATAGCGCCAATAACCGCCAAACCGGTTTTGTAATTTCCGGAATCTTTCCGTCCTGTTTCCGAAAATAGATTCGGCCATATCCAAATCCTGAGCGTCATCGATTTCAAACCAGTTTTCATCGTTCAAAACTACGGCTTCGATACTGCAGGAATCAAGCAAAGCAATGACTTTCAGAACCTGTTCATAATATTCATTCATGCCCAGAGAATCAAAGTTAGCCTCCAGGGCGGGAATATAATAATTTGCGGCAAACTCACGGCTGAATTTGTAAATATTAACCGTTTTATAATAGCTCGAAATATTCTCAAAAACAAATTCCTTGGGGGATAGAAAATTTTTTATCCGGTTTTCCCTGTCCAGAGTAACCACCGTACCGTTCATCCAGCTTTCGAATCCGGCAACCAGAGCCAGACAAGGCTTCGGGTTCTCCAATAATTTTGCCGGCAGGGAGGAATCAAAGATCAAATCTGACTCAAACAGCAGAGTGTCTTCGGCTATTAAATACTTTTTCGTTAGATAAAGCGAATAAATATTGTTGGTTTCGTCATATTTTTCGTTATTGACGAAACGGAGCGGGGTTTTCAACTCAATGGTCTCGACGAAATTGCGCAGGCTGCCGCCTTTATAACCAATAACTATAATAATTCCGGAAAGTCCCAGGCAGTCCAGTTGCTTCAGCATTCTTTCAATCAAAGTAATACCGTTAACCTTTACCATGCATTTTGTATTGTCGCGGGTTAAACTTCCCAGACGTTTTCCCATTCCCGCCGCTAAAATTACCGCCTGCATTAAACACCCTGTTTGCTGTTAACATCATTTTGCTGTGTTTTAACATCACTTTAACGAACCGCAAGCCGGAATATATGAATTTCAGAATCCCGTATCAGAAATTCCTTTCCACCGGGGGAATCAAATTTTCTTCCAGTTTATGAACCTTGTTGCACCAGGTCGCCAGATGCATGATCTCATTGTAGATGCACCTCATGTCGGCGTTTTCACACACGCCGTCCACGCGCGCCCCGCCGCAGGGGCCGTTGGCCATGCCTTTCGGGCACAGCTCAGGACAAATATAAAATGTTCTGGGCAAACGGCACTGTGAGCATTCCTTGCAGGAAGCAAAAAGTTTCTTGGCCAGATAATGACTTCCGGGTATTTGTTTGTCGGCGCGCGGAAACATGAATTTCCGGAGTTTGTAGGAAATCTTTTCGCGGTTCGACAAACTCATCGGGGGAACCCTGGTCATGACGGGAGCCGTTTCCAGATGGGCCTTTGAGAAAAGATTTTCAAACAGATAAAATTTGTAAGGATAAGGCGCCATTTCCGTCTTCGCGGTATATTCCATGTACTCCTGCGCCCATTCCCTGAAAGAAGTGAATTCGGCCAAAGCTTTTTTAATGCGTTCCGCGGCGATTTTCACCTTATCGGCTGAATTCATCCCGACCAGCTGGACGCCGCTGTAACCGAGCAGGCGGCAGCCGGCGGCCTGCAATTCGAGCCGCCGCCACTGCGCCGCTTCGAACTGGTTATGGGAATATTTCAGTTCGCTTTCAAGTATCGCCTGAAAGTTGGCGGAAAAATGCACCCCGGCCAAATAAGCGCGCTGGATTTTCTCAAGCAGTTCAGGAGTCAGAAGCATCAGGCGCGCGATCGTCGGGAAATGACAGCCCCGGTAGGACAAATACCAGCGCAGCTCCTGCAGTTTCAATATGTCCCAGCCAAGTTGAACAACGATAAAATTGGCGCCCTGGTTAAGTTTCTTGATCAGTTTGAAATACTGCGGAAAAGCCGTTTCGGGAGTGTATTTAAAAGGATTCACCGTACAGCCGGCGAAAAAAGGCTTTTCCCCGCGGGGTTTCAGCAGTTCCAGAAGATGCACGCTGTCGGAAAAGAAACGCCGGCGGTTCTCCCTCGGCGCCTCATCCCGGTAAGTGCTGCCGCTCACCGCGACTATATTGGGGAAACCGTTCGCCATACAGAAATTGGCGGCGGCGGCGGCTTCCTGCAAACTGGAT
>JAQUOK010000297.1 GCA_028717165.1 Victivallaceae bacterium
AGAATTCATTAAGGATTGAAAAAATGTCGGAAGACAAAATTTATCTTATTGTTAAAGGTGATGATTTCGGCTATGCGCAAAATCAAAATGCCGGAATCGAAGAAGCCATGAAGAACGGCATAGTAACCTGTGCCTCAATGATGGCGGCCGCCCGGGAAACCCTGCCGGCGAATGCCGGTCCGGAAGCATATTGGAAACTGGGAATCGGCGGCAGTTTTGAAGACGCCGTCCGGATATGCCGGGAAAACCCGGATTTTGAAATCGGCGTCCATCTTGTCCTCGATCATTATAAACCGGTTCTGCCGCCGGCAAAGATTCCGTCGCTGGTAAGTGCGAACGGCTTTTTCCATGGCTGGGGTATTACGGACGGCAATCGCAACCAGATAAAAGAATTTCTGAGTCATAATCCGTCACCGGAAGAAGTCGAACAGGAAGAAAGCGCGCAGGTTGAATGCGTTTTGAAAAAAGGATTACGCCCGACCTATATCGATCAGCATAACGGTGTGGCGCGTTCCACTCCCGAATTAGCGGAGATACAACGGAAAATTGCCGGGAAATTCGCTTTGCGCATTTCGCTTGACTCCGGGGAAAAATGGATAACTCCCAATCTGGATACCGCGCAGCCTGAAGAAAAATGTTCAAAGCTGCTTGAGATCCTGGAAAATTTATCGCCCGGCCTTTGGTTGTTGACGACTCATCCGATGATGCCTTCCAGAGAAATGGAAGATATTCCATGGTGGGACAACAAGGAAAGCATGGCTTCTCACGCCGAAGCGACTTTGGCCGCGTTAACGAATAAAAAAGTCAAGGATGTAATTGCCAGAAGAAAGATAAAATTGACCGGATACGGGAAACTTACTAAACACTAAATTCAAGGAAAAAGTAAAATTTTTCAGGAGGAAAAGTTTTATGAAACCGACTAATTACCAAGTAAAAAGCAGGACAGGCGAAAAGGCCGCATCTCATTGTAATGCAGCAGATTTTACAATAGTTGAGCTGCTTGTAGTAATCGCAATAATTGCCATTCTCGCTTCAATGCTGCTTCCGGCGTTAAACCGGGCCAGGGGGGCCGCGCGCTCCATTAGCTGCACCAACAACCTGAAGCAGATAAATTATGCCACGGTCATGTACATGGCGGACTATCAGGACTATTTTCCGCCCACCCTGGGGGTGTGGGGATGGTTTAACTGGGCGGTAAGACTGCTTCCTTACCATGGCAACGAGGGACTTCATGACAAAGGCGGTGATGGCAGTTTGACTTATGCTACACAAATAAAAGCGTTTCACTGTCCGGAGTTTCCCAACGACGGAGAAGCTTCTGCACCGTGGAGTGCGGCGCTTACGCTCAATTATGCTGTCGGCATTACCAAGCCGGCCGACCGGGATTACGCTATTCTGGACAGTAACGGAGGTACTTTGAAAATGACGCAGATAAAAAGGAAATATTCTTCTGTCATATGGGTTACGGATTGTTCGCAATATTCATATTTCTATGTAAACTTAAGCGATCGCGGTCCGATTAAGAAACACAATAATGTCTGTAACCTGCTTTATACTGACGGTCATGTCGGAAACTGGAAAGAGGATGTATACTTATCTACGTGGAACTCGGAAAATAACGCGCGTTACCACTTCAGGTTCAATGAATAAATTTTTGCCGCATTCGATATAAGGTAAAATGCAGAAATATCTATTTAACCCGAATCGAAGCGAATAGCGTTTTCTGAAACCGGAAATGGCTTGTCCTGCTTTCCGCGGGGCGAATCGGTATGGAATATTTTAATTAATAACAGTTAATAATAATGAAACGGCACAGCTTCTTGTTTTGTAAGATTATTTTTCTCTTTGTCATAATGATGACATGGGTTCTGCTTGCCGGTGCGGCGCCTTCGGAAGTGGCGCCCGGAGAAGAAGCGTTATGGCTCCGATATCTTATTCCGCTGCCGCACCGGATAACGATAACCCGCAAGGTGATATGGGCGCCGCAGGATATTGCCGTAAAAACCGCGGCCGCCGCCGGCGAAGTTGAAAAACACGCTGCTTCCATGTTGAAGGGACTGCTTTCCGGGAAGAACGGGTGTCCGTCAAACGGCAACGAGTTTGAGATATTGATCGGCACGCTGGATAAACTGCGGCTGACCGTTCCTGAGTACCGTAAGCAGCTTGAGCAGCTTCCCAACCGGGATCAGGCTTATATAATTTGTCCGCTCGGCAATAATAGGCTTCTGTTGACCGGTCTCAATGAAAAAGGCGTTTATTATGCGGTAAGGACGTTATACCAGCTGCTGGAGCCCAAGCTTACCCGGCGACAGGTCGAAATTCCGCTGGCCCGGGTATTGGACTGGCCGGATCTGGAAGAACGCGGGTTATGGAATTTCCCGCCGGAATGGATTCCCTGGCTGGCCTCATTTAAATTGAATTACGGTAAGATGCAGGTACGATACAAAATGGAAAAAGGCCGGAAAAACCGGGCGCCGATAAATGTAAAAGCTTTGATAAATGCCCGGCTGAACGCATTTAACCTGGTTCCGTTCATTACTCACCTGAATTTTATTCCGAGTATGTATGAAGTTTATCCGGGTCTCGCCGGTAAAGGCGACAGCGCGCTTGCCGGACGGTATTTTGCCCATAAGCACGGTGACGCTCACCGGGCTCCCTGCGCAACTAATCCCCGGCTGACGGAAATCATTGCCGAATGGATGACGGATATATGTTCCCAGGGGGCGCGGGAAATAAGCTGCTGGTTAACGGAACGGCCGGCGCAGTGCGCCTGCGTCTCATGTATGCGGGCCGGACAATTTGTTGCGGAAGGGCGGGCTTTTGTGAACGCCTGGAAAAAAGTAAGGAAGCAGTACCCGGATCTGGTAATCCGGATCTTCATATCGACTACCGCCAACGAAAAGTATTATAAGCTGCTGGCCGAATTGTCACCTGAAATCAAAGTTGAACGGGCCTGCGCCATGGAATCCGGACGGGTACGGCATTTGCCGCGGGACTTGTTTAGCGATCCGTTATTTGATTATCATGCGGCGCACGGGACGTGGCTGATAAGCTATGATGTTCCGTTTTCGGCCAATGGGGCAGTGGAAACTCCGGAATTTAAAGTTCCGGAAAGTTCGGCCTGCCGGATAAAGGATTTTGTCCGGCAGTTGATCGCCCGCAAATACCGCGGTGCTTGCGGCATGACCGGCTGGTCGCGCCTGGGGCGGGAGATCTGCGGCTTCAATTACCAGGCTTTTGCCGAGTTTTCCTGGAATCTGAACGGGAGGAGTGAAAGGGATTTTACCATTGCCTGGGCGACCAGGGAAGGTTACGCGGAACCTGAAAAAGTCGGAGAATGGCAGGAGATAATGGGACCGATTGAATTTGACGTCTATGACTCTGATTTTCCGAACTGTTACTCGCAGGGCAGGGCAATTGAAATGATAGCGGAAAAAAGATTGCCCATCCCGGGGGAAGGCATGTTCAGGTATTATCGGGAAGCCGCAGCTTTCGGCAAAAAACTTGAAGCGTGCGGGAAAGCGTTAAAAATTGCTGAACGATTTAAAGATCCTTACCTGGCAAACGAAACCAGGGTGGTGATTTCCTATATAAAATTAGCTCAGGCAATCTATGATGTCGCGGCGGCAGTGTCGGCCGAAACCGCGCCGGAGAAAAATAAACAGGCGCTGCTTCTGGAACAGTTGAAAGACGCCGGCAATGAAAATATTGCCGCGATAAGACAATGGCGCAGTTCTCTCGGCTCGGAACCCTGGCATCGCCGGGTTTATGATGCGATTAAAGCCGTTGACAATACAGTCAGGGCAATTACGAAAAAAATTCAGCATTTTCAATAACAGGAGGACGATCACATGCTTAAAACAAATGACCAAATCAGCCGCGGCAATAAAAAACAAAATTTTTTAAGGGAAGACAGTTTGGCGGGATGGAATGTTTCCCTTCTTTGTCTGCGTAAAACGGTGCTGATTAGCATTCTTTCAATATCGGCCTTTATTCGGGTGAACGCTAAGCCGGGTACCTGTCTGGATGTTTTATCATTCGGGGCTGCCGGCAATGATGAGAAGGATGATACTGCGGCTTTCGCCGCTGCGGTGAAATCCGCAGGGAATCAGGCCGCAACGCTTTTAATTCCTTCGGGGAGATTTATTATCGGTCAACTGACGATACCGGAAAATATTTCCCTGAAAATAATGAACGGCGGACGATTGCAGGTCAACGGCGGCCTGGAAGTCAACGGCGGCCTGGAAGCGGGTATCGAACCGGTTTTTACCGGAAACGGCAAAGTTTCCGGTAAGGTCAAGGCATTCAGGGTTTATCCGCAATGGTTCGGGGCTGAAGGCGACGGGCGGCATGATGACGCCGTTGCGGTTCAGAAAGCGGCCGACCTGGCATGGCATGCGGCGGGGCGGCGGCTTTTTATTCCCGACGGAAAATACTTTTTCAATAAAGATATTATATTCCGCTGCAATATCGATTGCGTCGGGAAATTTGTTAAAAGGCTTGATGTCGATGAACGTAAAACCGTATTCGACAACAGTTCATACTGTCACCGGTATTATCCGAAAAACGACCCCAAGCTGATATTTGCCTGCGATGCGGAATCCATACTGCTGAACGGTGATTATTTCTGGGGAATAAAAGAAAATGATTTTAAAGTACCGGTCTTTGAAAATATTCCGGTCATCGACAATTCCGGGCGTATAAATTTAGCTGAAGGCGGTACGCTGTTTATAGAAACTCATGATTTTGTCGGATCGAGGAATTCGAATCTTCGGGGAGACTGTTTTTATGCAAAGTCTGAAATCTGTCAGTTGGTTTCGCCTCGGGGTGATGTTTTCCCGGAATTCATGTTTTCCTATAAAAATCCCCGGGACAGGAAAATCGGGGGCTGGAGCGCCGAACAAAACTATAAGAAAGGCGATTATTGCCGCGTGGGCAAAAATATTTATAAGGCCACGTT
>JAQUOK010000298.1 GCA_028717165.1 Victivallaceae bacterium
TTTAAACAGAATTTACCCGAAAATAACCGTTTAACTCAGGGTTTTTCATTGACACAATCAGTTTCGGAATGTATTTTATTGAATTGGTCATACCATTAAACCAATTCAGATAAAATAATAATGACTAAAATATCCGTACCATACGCACATACTTATCTGGAAGCTGAAATCCCGGAGCGGAATTTCCGGGGAATTTTCGCGCCGAAACACCTGAGAGACTATGCCGGGATGACGCAGAGCGAACTTGTCCGCCGCGCCCTGGCAAATCCCATAGCATCCCCGCGCCTTGAGGAACTGGTCAAGGACAAAAAAAACATGGTGATCATTACCAGCGATCACACTCGCCCGGTTCCGAGCAAGGTGATCATGCCGGAAATTCTCGCGGCAGCCAGAACCGGCAACCCGGATATCGACGTCACCATTCTGGTCGCCACCGGGTTTCACCGCGCGACCACCCGCGAAGAACTTATCAATAAACTTGGAACGGATATTGTTGATAATGAAAGGATAATAGTTCACGATTCGCAGGACAAATCATCTCTGGTTCAGCTTGCCCCCCTGCCCTCCGGCGGAGAATTATGGGTGAACAAACTTGCGGTCGAAACCGATCTGCTTATCGCCGAAGGATTCATCGAACCGCATTTTTTCGCGGGCTTTTCGGGCGGGCGGAAAAGCGTCCTGCCGGGGGTTGCCGGAGCTCAAACCGTTCTCGCCAATCACTGCGCCGAATTCATCGCCAGTCCGCACGCCAGAACCGGCGCCCTTGAAAACAACCCGGTTCACCGGGACATGCTGTTCGCGGCCGGAGAAGCGAAACTCGCCTTCATCGTAAACGTGATAATTGACGAAAAGAAAAACGTCGTCAAAGCTTTTGCGGGAGACTTCCGGCAAGCCCATGAAGCCGGATGCGCTTTTCTGGAGGGCCAGGTAAGAATCGAAGTTCCGCTTTCGGACATAGTCATTACCTCGAACGGCGGGTACCCGCTCGACCAGAACATCTATCAGGCGGTAAAGGGAATGACCGCCGCCGAAGCCGCCGTTCAAAAAGGCGGAGTTATAATCATGGTCGCCGCCTGCAATGACGGCCACGGCGGACAATCGTTTTTCGACAATATGGCGAATTCGCACTGTCCGGGAGAAGTACTGGCGAAAGCCCTCAAGGTTCCGCGCAATAAAACCGTTCCCGACCAGTGGGAATTCCAGATACTGGCCAGGGTACTGAAACACTGCGCAGTAATCATGGTTTCGGACATGTGTCCCCCGGAAATGATAAAAGCAATGCACATGAAACATGCCTTCACACTTGATGAGGCCATCGCCGAAGCATTGAGACTCAAAGGGGAAAATGCGGGCATAGCGGTAATCCCGGACGGGGTTTCCGTCATCGTAAAAGGCCGTAGTCGCGAGTGCAGCCTGCACCGCGACAGATAAAGTTTGGCAAAAAAAAAACTGGAATGTGCCGGAACAAGGCTGCTCGCGGCGCTACTCAAATACAAATGGGACTGAACAATGAATATTACCGTCTGCATTAAACAGGTTCCGGGGACTTCCGAAGTCGAAGTCGATGAAAAAACCGGAGTGTTGAAACGCGAGGGCATCGATTCGAAAATGAACCCGTTCGACCTTTTCGCCATCGAATCCGCGCTGAAAATAAAGGAACGGAACCATGCCGCAATCAATGTCCTGAGCATGGGCCCGCCCCAGACCGCGGAAATAATCCGGGAAGCTTTCATGATGGGCGCCGATAACGGTTTTCTGCTGTCCGACCGCCGTTTCGCCGGCGCCGACGTGCTGGCAACCGCCTATACGCTTTCGCAGGGAATCAGAAAAATCGGCGCTTGCGAACTGATTATCTGCGGCAAACAGACCACCGACGGCGACACTGCTCAGGTCGGCCCGGAAATCGCCGAATTCCTGAACATACCGCACGTTACGAATGTGAAAAAGATCATCGAGGCGGGAGAAAGCGCTATAACCCTGGAAGTGGACCTGCCGCACCGCATCGAGACCGTCCGGGTAAAATATCCGTGTCTGATCACGGTTGAAAAAGACATCTTCCAGCCGCGGCTGCCTTCGTTTAAATTGAAACTGGCAACCGCGGATAAAAAAGTCACGATTTACAGCCTTGACGATTTCGACGATAAGGACGAAAACAATTACGGTTTGAGCGGCTCCCCCACCCAGGTTCGCAGGATTTTCCCGCCCGCGTCAAACGATACGCACGAACTCTGGGAAGGCGGTTCCGCCGCTTTGAGCGGCAGGCTTTGCGAATGCCTCAGGGAAATGAAATTTACCGAAGGAGTCCGATAAAATGCCGGAAATCAGAATACATCAGGAAAAAGCGCTGGATCACGCCGGACTCATAAAACTGTGCCCTTTCAACGCCATCGAATCATCCGGTTCCGGACTGCGGATAAACGCCGCCTGCAAAATGTGCCGGATATGCGTGAAAAAAGAACCGGAAATATTCGAATTCATCGAATCATCCCAGAGCGGAGCGGATAAAAACCTGTGGCGGGGCATCGCCGTTTATATCGACCATATCGACGGTGATATTCATCCGGTGAGCTTCGAACTGATCGGCAAGGCCAGGGAACTGGCGGCGAAGATCAGACAGCCGGTAAACTGCCTGATGATCGGTTCCGGGATAAAGGAACAGGCCCGCGAAGCGCTCGAATACGGAATCGACAATATCTTTGTTTATGACCGGAAAGAGCTCGAACATTTCAAAATAGAGCCTTACACCGCCGTGCTGGAGAATTTTATCACGCGGACAAAACCGGCGGCCGTACTGGTCGGCGGCACCGTTTTCGGGCGTTCGCTGGCGCCGCGCGCGGCGGCCAGGTTCAGAACCGGGCTCACCGCCGACTGTACCGTTTTGGACATTCAGGAAAATACCGATCTCGACCAGATACGCCCGGCGTTCGGGGGAAATATCATGGCCCATATCAATACTCCCAAGCACCGGCCGCAGTTCGCGACTGTGCGTTATAAAATATTTTCCGCCCCGGAAAAATCGAAAGAGTATAAAGGGAACCTTGTCGAATGCGATATTGATCCGTCCAGACTGAGTTCGGACATCGAAGTCCTGGGAGTCCACAAAAAAGAAAAGGAAACCGGCATAGAGGAAGCCAAAGTCATAGTCGTAGCGGGGCGCGCCATAAAAAAAGAGGAAGACATGGCAATGATCCATCAATTGGCCGAAACGCTGGGGGCACAGGTCGCCGGTACCCGTTCGCTCATCGAAACCGGCTGGCTCGACCCGAAACGCCAGATCGGCCTGAGCGGCAGAACCGTAAAGCCAGACCTGATAATCACCTGCGGGGTTTCCGGCGCCATTCAGTTCGTGGCGGGCATGAACAATTCGGCTTTTATCGTCGCGGTAAACACCGATAAAAAAGCGCCTATTTTCAAACACGCCCATATCGGCATCGTCGGGGACATCTATGAAGTATTGCCGGAACTTGACCGGAAAATACGGGAGGCGGCAAAATGAACTACGCAAAAATAAATAAAGAAGATATAGCTTTTCTGGAATCACTCTGCGGCAAAGAGCGGGTTTTTACGGGCAGCGAAATAAATGAGGATTTCAGCCACGACGAACTTTCCGGCATCCATAAATACCCGGAAGCGCTCGTTGAAGTTTCCGGCGCCGAAGAAGTTTCGGCGATAATGAAGTACGCAGCTTCCCGCAATATCCCCGTAACCCCGCGCGGCCAGGGTACCGGACTGGTCGGCGGCTCGGTGGCGATCCACGGCGGCATAATGCTCAATATGAGCAAAATGAACCGGATACTCGAACTCGACGAGGAAAACCTGACCCTCACGGTCGAACCCGGCGTCCTGCTCATGGAAATATCGAAATTCGTCGAGGAGCATGATCTTTTCTATCCGCCGGACCCGGGCGAAAAGAGCGCCACCATCGGCGGCAATATAAATACCAACGCCGGCGGCATGCGGGCGGTCAAATACGGTGTCACCCGCGATTACGTCCGGGGCCTTGAGGTCGTAATGGCAAACGGCGACATTATGGAATTCGGCGGCAAGATTGTCAAGAACAGTTCCGGCTACAGTATTAAAGACCTGATCATAGGCTCCGAAGGCACTTTGGGAATCGTTACCAAAGCGGTGCTCCGGCTCCTGCCGCTGCCGCAGAAAACTATAAGCCTGCTCATTCCTTATCCGGATCTGGCGCGGGCTATTGAAACCGTCCCGCTGATCATCAAATCAAAATCCGTCCCCACCGCCATAGAGTTCATGGAACGGGAAGTGATCCTGGCAGCCGAAAAATTCCTCGGCAAAGCTTTTCCCGACAGCTCGGCCGCCGCTTATCTGCTGCTGACCTTTGACGGCAACAGCAAGGAGGAAGTGGAAAACGCCTACGAAAAAGCCGCGCATATCTGTCTGGACAACGGCGCGCCGGACGTATTCATATCGAATACGCAGGAAAGGAACGAGGCCATCTGGTCCGCCCGCGGCGCTTTCCTCGAAGCCATAAAAGCATCGACCACGGAAATGGATGAATGCGATGTCGTCGTTCCGCGCAACCTCGTTGCAGACTTCATTAAGAATACCAAGGCTCTGCAGGATGAATTCGGCGTCAGGATAATGAATTTCGGCCATGCCGGAGACGGCAATCTGCATATTTATGCCCTGAAAGACCAGCTCGACGAAAAGACCTGGAAGGAAAAACTCGATGCGGTTTTCAACCGAATGTATGCCGGCGCGCACACGCTCGGCGGACAGGTTTCCGGAGAACACGGGATAGGCTACGCCAAAAAACCTTTCCTGCAAAAGTCACTGGGGGATCCGGCAATGGAACTGCTCGGCAGAATAAAACAGGCATTTGACCCGCAGAACATCCTCAATCCCGGCAAAGTCTGCCGATAACGGATTAAACCGGAAAAGAATTTTTGCGGAACTCCCGCGGGGA
>JAQUOK010000299.1 GCA_028717165.1 Victivallaceae bacterium
AGCACGTCAATCCGAGCGGGGCCGCGGTACGGGCCGGAAACGAAACCCTGAAGCAGATCTACTGCAAGGCCCGTGACGCCGACGCGCGCGCCGCTTTCGGCAGCGTCGTGGCTTTCAATACGGAAGTCGATGTTGAAACGGCGAAGGAAATCATGACGACCTTTGTCGAATGCGTGGTCGCGTCCGCTTTTGCTGACGGCGTACTTGAGGTTTTCAACGATCAGGAAAACTATAAACTGAATAAACATGTCCGCATCATTAAATGCGGCAGTCCTGCCGCGTTGCCGAAATTTACCGGAGATGACGCTGAAATCTGCAACACGGTCAAAGTGCTCGCCGACGGTTCGCTGGTGATCGCGGCGCCGCTGACGACTTCCCTGCGCAGTATCGCGGACATGAAGGTCGCGGAAGGCGAAAGCAGCCGCGTCGGCCATCAGAAATCCGAAATCCCCGCCACTGAACAACAGAAAAAAGACCTCTTGTTTGCCTGGTACGTGAACTTGAGCGTGCGTTCGAACGGCGTGGTAATTGCCGCTGACGGCCAGACGCTGGCGGTCGGAACCGGCGAACAGGACCGGGTCGGCGCGGTTGAACAGGCAATTATCAAATGCCGGGACAAATATCAGGGCGAGGGAAAACTCGAAGGCGCGGTTATGGCCAGCGACGGCTTTTTCCCGTTTGAAGACGGGGTTGAGACCGCCGCCAAAGCCGGAATAAAAGCGATTATCGCTCCTGCCGGTTCTTTGCGGGATGCGGATGTGATAAAACGGGCCAATGAACTCGGAGTAGCTTTGTATCACGCTCCCGAACGTATCTTCTCGCATCATTAAGGTAATGTAGCTTAAGTGTTCAGCTTGAGCGGAAAGATAATAAATTTATCCCTGGATGGGATACTTAGTGTAGCCCAGGGCAACGCCCTGGGAATGCTATTGTTTCCTGAACGTTCCCTGTAAGGGAACTTCAAAGTACGGGCTTGGAATTGAAGTTCCCCTGCAGGGAACATAAACTTTGGCGGTGATTTACCCACCGCGTTGCGGTGGGCTACGTTGAACAACCCTTTCAGGGTTAATAACTGGTATAAGGAATTGATCATGACGACAATAATTGCAGCCCAGGCCGCGGATAACGCGGTTTTACTGGGGATGGGGATCGGCGCGGCGGTCGGGACATTACTGACTCTGCTGGCGGTCTGGATCGTCCTGGCGGGGGTTTTCATGTTTATCGGCGCCGGCGTGGCGAAGGTGGCGGGGAGAAGTTTCGGCAAAGCCGTCGCGGCTGCGCTGCTTGCCGGACTGAGCGGCAATCTGGTTGGCGGCATATTCCTGATCATACCGGTAATCGGCCCCGTAATCGGAGTTTTCGCCAATATAATCATGCAGATATTCATAATCAAAACGGTTTTCGAAACCGAGACCGGCAAGGCGGTTTTGACGTGGGTATTCAGTCTTGTCGCGCAGATAATTGTCGCCGTCATCGCCATGATAATATTCGGCGGAGCCTTGATTGGCATGTTCGCCGCTGCGCATCATTAATTCCCTTAAACTTGAAAACCTTTCCTTTTCAGGATATTTTATCGGATTAACCGGCTGGGAGATCTGATGGATACCGTTCAACCGAAAAACAATGGTCTGGCAACCCATACTTTGCGGGGGGAAATCACGCGTGTCGTCTATGAGAATGACGAAGGTGATTTTTCCATAGTCCGGCTTGCCGACGCGCAGGGCGTCGAGCATACGGTGGTCGGGAATTTTTCCGGCGCGTTTGAAGGCCAGAGCCTTGAAGTTACCGGCCGGTTTGAAAACCATAAGGAATTCGGCGTTCAGCTTCGCGCCGAACATTTCCGTTTTCTCCTGCCCGGTACGCGCGAGGGCATTATCAGGTATCTTTCCTCGGGCATGATCGAGGGGATCGGTCCGAAAAACGCCGAAAATATCGTTAATCATTTCGGCGACAAAACGCTGGAAATACTTGACCATTATTCGGCGCGTCTGAAGGAAGTGCCCGGAATCGGCAAAAAACGCGCCGCCCAGATAAGCGAGGCCTGGAAAGCTCAGTCTTCGCGGCGGGAAATCTTCATCTTCCTGCAGGGACTGGGAATCTCCAGCCTTTACTGCCAGAAACTTTACAAGGAATATGGCGATAAAGCCGCGGAAATAGTGAAATCCAATCCCTTCCGCCTTGCCGATGAGATTGAAGGCATAGGCTTCCTGATGGCGGACAATATCGCTTCTTCGCTCGGTATCGCCAAAATCGATTTACAGCGGCTGGCGGCGGGAACTTTGTACACTTTAAACCAGTTGACCATAGCCGGGCACTGTTGTTATCCGGTCAAGGATTTTGTCGCTAAATGCGCTGAAACGCTGCGGGTTGAGCAGGAAACCGCCGCCAAAGGCCTTGAGGAAGCGGAAATGCGGGGATTTATCCGGATTGAAAAAGATATGGCATATCCCGTAAGCCTTTACCGGGCGGAAACGGAACTGCCGAGATATATATACGGTCTGGGAAGCTGCCGCGAGCATTCGGGATTGAAAACAGTCAAAGTCCCGCCGCTTAAAAATCTTCGGCTTTCGGAGGAACAGACCCTGGCGGTCGAAAGGGCCGGGCGTTATCCGCTGAATATCATTACCGGGGGGCCGGGTGTCGGCAAAACCACCGTCATCCATGAAATAGTCAGGCGGGCGCTTGCCGCGAAGCTGAAGGTTTACCAGGCGGCGCCCACCGGGCGCGCGGCGAAACGTATGTCCGAAGCCGCGAATTTTCCGGCGAAAACCATCCACCGTATGCTTAAATGGGAGCCCGCCGAACGTAAATTCGCTTACAACGCCGAGCACAAACTGCCGTGCGATGTTCTGATCGTCGATGAAATCTCGATGCTGGATCTTCCTCTGGCTCTGTGCCTTTTCCGGGCGGTCAATTTCGGTACTTCGGTCATTCTGGTGGGCGACGCCGACCAGTTGCCGTCGGTGGGGCCGGGAAAAGTCCTGGACAGTTTCCTGAAATCGGGCATGTTCGCGGTAACTAAATTGACTAAGATTTTCCGACAGGGCGCCGGCAGCCGGATAATTTCCAACGCCCACCGGGTCAATCACGGCGAGCTTCCCGAAAAAATCGGCAACACGGACACCTTGTCCGATTTCTACTGGATAGAACAGGATGACCCGGATAAGGTTCTGGAACTGATTGTCCGCCTCCAGACCGAGCGTATTCCGAAACGCTTCGGTTTCGATCCGGTACGCGATATTCAGGTTTTGACGCCGATGAACCGCGGCAATTGCGGGACGCATTCGATCAATGACTGCCTCCAGCATATTCTGAATTCCGGACATAAACCGCAGTTCAAGGTCGGCGACCGGATTTTCAAGGCGGGCGACCGGGTTATGCAGATCAGCAATAATTATGACAAAAACATCTTTAACGGCGATATGGGCAGAATCGGGAATATTGACCATGAAGAAAAAATTTTCAGTGTTTTCTACGGCGGTTCCCAGGTGGTGAATTATGAATTTACGGAGGTCGACCAGTTGACGTTAGCCTATGCCGTTACTATTCATAAGTCACAGGGCAGCGAGTTCCCGGCGGTGATCATGCCGATGCTCAACCAGCATTACATGATGCTGCAGCGCAATCTGCTTTATACCGGCATAACCCGCGCCCAAAAGCTGCTGATCCTGATCGGCGGGGCAAAAGCTGTGGCGATGGCGGTGCGCAATACCCGCCTCGAACCGCGTTATTCTCTGCTCAGACAGCGTTTGGTTGCTATCAGAAAAGGAAAAAAATTCAATGTTTTGTGACGAACCGAAACTGAAAACGGAAATTACCCTGGATCCCGCAGATTATCCGAAATTCGGTGCCGCTTCAGTCTGGTGCGGGGCGGGATCGTGCTTTTCCTCAAATCTGTCGGCGCTGCTTGAACAATGCGGGCTTGAGGTAAAACAGAACCCGAGCGGTATTATCTATAACAGTTACTCAATGCTTCAGGTAATAACGCGGGCCGCCGGAGCGCATTATTATTCGGAAGGTGATTTTTTTGAACATGCCGGGCTTTGGCATTCCTGGGAGCATCACGGGCGTTTTTCCCGTTCGGACCTGAAAGAAGCTCTGGCGAACGCCAACAAGGTTCTGAAAGAATTCAGGGAAACTCTGGAAAAAGCCGACGCCGTTGTCCTGACGCCTTCGTCTTCGGTGGTTTATTGTCTGAAAAGTTCCGGGGATATTGTCGCGAACTGCCATAAGATGAACAATAATCTTTTTGAACGGAGAATTTTAAGCATGGCGGAAAACCGCCAATATCTGACGGCGACAGTAAATAAAATTTTACAGTTTAACGCGAACTGCAAAATTATTTTTACCTTATCCCCGGTGCGCCATTATCCGGGAGACCTGGTTTTAAATTCCGTAAGCAAGGCAAATCTGCGCGGCGCGTTACATGAAGTCTGCGAAGAATTCCGCGAAAACTGCATATATTTTCCCGCTTATGAAATTCTCCACGACGAACTCCGCGACTACCGCTTTTACAAAAGCGATATGCTGCATCCGTCCGAACAGGCGGTCGAACTGATCTGCGGCCGCTTCGTAAAACTGTTCTTTACCCCTGAAGCCCTGAATATCATGGAAAAAGAACTCGCGAAAGCGAAATTCAATAACCACCGCCCGATAAACTGAAAGGGTGTAAGCGGTGAGTCGGGTTATTTTGGGGAAAAGGGGAAAGTTTTTTCAAAAACTTTCCCCTTTTCCACATAAGCGCTAAACATCGTTTTAACAAACCATGCAAATATCTTAAGATTATGATCTTACGTTATTTGTAAATGGGTGCGCTGACAGAATGATGTAAAATACCATCATGCTCAGGTTTTTTAAACGATATTTTCCCCTAATGGACATACGTGTTAATTTAAGGTCGATTTGCAGGTTAATACGTTTATCCCTGGAA
>JAQUOK010000300.1 GCA_028717165.1 Victivallaceae bacterium
GTGTGCTCTTCCGATCTCTGCGGCAAACGACAAAATTATATCAAGCGTATCAAACGACATTTCCAGGATTCTTAGTATAATGGTTATTGACTTTGCTTAAAATACCCGTCCGCCCGACGGTTTCAAATAAAATGCCGTTTTTGTGAAAAATATTTGTTGACTAGTTCATGGTGAGGCGTATAATAAGTGGGTACCCGTTAATAAAACAAACGCCGTGTGCAAGTTTTTTTTTCGACATTTTCGCCTCGGAGAGGAAACTCAATGGAGGGCGAGACCCTGTCGAGCCGCAAACGGTTAAGGTATTTCGGCTCGTGAGGACACTCGCCCTCCAGGAAATGTGTAATGCGGCGGCATTCGAAAACAAGCCGTATCCCGGCAGGCACAATAAAAAAACTTGCACACGGCGTAAAACAAGGTAAATTCATTCCAATGAATACAGAAATCAACGTTTTGAAACTTGATAAAAATATGACCGTTGAATCCGTCGATGAGAACGGCCTGGTCTGGCTGAATCCCAATCAGTCTCCATTCAAATTGGTCGGCTTTTACTGGTTTGGGCAGGACAAAGTCTACCGCCGTTTTCCGGTTAACCCTGACCCGGTTCTGCCCGCCGGGGTGGAAGCTTTAAGCAACTGCACCGCCGGGGGCCAGATAAAATTCAGAACCAACAGCAAACGCATTGCAGTTAAAGTAAAACTGGCGTCTCTTCCAAGTATGGACCATATGCCTGATACCGGCAGCAGCGGTTTCGACATTTATGCGGGCGAACCCGGCAGACAGACATTTTGCGGCGTCACCCGTTCAGCTCCCAGGAGTGCTGATTATAGCCATGAATTTGTATTCCCGGAAAACCTGATGCGCGAGATCACCCTGAATTTTCCTCTGTATAACGGAGTGAAAAAACTTTCCGTCGGACTGGATGAAAACGCCGCAATTGCCCCCCCGGAGCCTTTTGTCAGCGACAGTCCGCTTGTTGTTTACGGCACTTCCATTACCCAGGGCGGCTGCGCTTCCCATCCCGGCATGTGCTATTCGAATATTCTGAGCCGTAAACTCAATCGCCCGTTTATCAATCTCGGTTTTTCCGGTAACGGCAAGGGCGAACCCGAAGTCGCCGAGCATATTTCACGCATCAAAGATCCCGCTATGTTCATTCTTGATTACGAGGCTAACGTTTTGCCCGGTCAAATGGCTGAAACCCTGCCCGGTTTTGTCCGCATTCTGCGCGGTAAACATCCGACTACCCCGATCCTGGTGGTTTCCAAGGTCGCCTATGCCGGCGAAGTTTTTGACAGGGAGGCAAAAAACCGACGCGAAAGCAGTAAGAAAATAGAACTTGAAAACGTTGAAAAATTCCGGGCGGCGGGAGATAAAAATGTCCATTTCATCGATGCCGGATTTTTCCAGGGAGAAGATTTCTGGGAATGCACGGTTGACGGCGTCCATCCGACCGACCTCGGCTTTTACCGCATGGCCGAAAACCTTCTCCCGGAAATAGCCAAAAGACTGTGAAGGGAAAACCGGTTTTATTTATATTTTATTGGAGACGGAGACAGCTTTTACACCTTAATAGCGTTTTCTCCGACACTCGGCAGCCGGACCGGGGTAAAAGATAACATAACGGCAGATCCCATATTAGCAAACGGTCCTTTCAGCAGAAGGGATGCGGGGGGAATCTGAGGACCAGGCGGCCCTCAATAACGCTTGCCATCTCAACTTAGCGACACAATTCCGGGTAAAAACCAATAATTTTATTTTCTTCAGCTTGATAAATTTCTACTGATGCTGTATAATAAGTGTTATGGTTAACCATAATTAGCAAACTATGACAAAAATATGAAAATACCGGTATATCAGCAGATTAAGGATATTATCCGAGAGGAAATCGCGCAGGGTAAATATAAACCCGGCGACCTGCTTCCGTCCGCCAATCAGCTGGCGGAGATGTTTTCGACCAGCCGCAATACCGCGGTTAAAGCTATAAACGACTTGGCGATGGAAGGTGCGATCCGCTGTATTCAGGGGAAGGGTTCGCTGGTTAATGATCTGCGGCGGAAAATGCCGGGAAAACATTCGGGAAACGGAAGGAAATCACTGGTTCCGGATATAGGTATTTTGGTCATGGACTTCAACGACCCCAACAGTCCCTATTTTTCCCGGCTTATCGGGGGAATATCCGAAAAGGCGAAAAGCGTTCCGTGCAATCTGAAAACTTTCTGCATCAGTAATTATTCCATAAACGACTTTGTGCGCCGCGAATACTTTGACGGCCTTATCGTAGCCGCAAAACTGCCGCAAAGTTCAGTATTCGTCCTGAAGCAGAATGCCATTCCCTTTGTGCTGGCGGGCAACGACCTTTACGGGGAAGAACTGCTCTGCGTCACCGGCGACAGTTATGATTCTGCCTACACGGCGCTTGAATATCTGCATTCCCTCGGACATGAAAAAATAGCTGTATTCGCCGGACCGACCAACGCCAGAAGCACGCCTCTGGCATATCTGGCCTACCGCCACGCCATGAATCATTTCCGGCTTGAAATCGACGAAGGTTTATTCAGGGCATGCGATTACGGCGAAACCGCGGGATATAATGCTTTCCTGAGCCTTATCCGTACCGGCAGGATCCCGACTGCGGTTTTTGCGCAGGAGGACAATATCGCAGTCGGAGTGATAAAAGCGGCGGCGGAAAATTCTCTGAAGGTTCCCGATGATTTGTCGGTCATCGGCTGCGGCGACAGATTTCCGGTATCGAATGTCAAAATTCCTTTAACGACTTTTGAGGACAGGCTCGGAGATATCGGCGCGTTGTGTCTGGAAATGATAGTAAAAAAACTAAGGAATGAAGAAATCAGCGAAAGTAAAGTTTGCCTGAAATCAAAACTGATAATAAGAAACTCATGTGCGATAAAAAAATTAAGGAACTGAAAAATGTCTCAGAAACCTGTAAATTTCGCGGTTATCGGATGCGGAGCGCTGGCGCGCATGATGCATATTCCGAATATCGCAAAATCTTCGAAAACGATACTTCATACCTGTTGCGATCTTTCCGATGAAGCGCTCAGGGAATGCCGGGAAACACACGGCGCGCTTCATATCAGCAAAGACTGGAAAGCAGTTGTTGCCGACCCGGAAGTGGAGGCAGTCTGTCTGGCGACAACCGAAAAACTCCGTCTGCCGGTCATCGAACTGGCAGCGGCATATAAAAAGCCGGTTTATGTGGAAAAACCGCTGGCCCGTACCCTGGAGGAGGTCTACGCCATTCAGAAAGTCGTCAACAAAAGCGGCATCCCGTTTTGCGTCGGCCATAACCGCCGCAACAGTCCGGCGATGATCGATGCTCACCGTATTTTCCGTTCCCAGATGGAAAATCCGCAAACCTGCGAGTGGCGCTGGGATCGCGAGGGCGATGCCCGTCCGCCGCGCCGGGACGACGGTGTCGCCGCTTTTACCTGCCGGATAAATGACGACTGGCATTCGTGGAAAAGCTGGGTTTTCGACCCGACGCAGGCCCCGCACGGCCCGATGTTATTTGAAATGACCCATTTTACCGATCTCTGCAACTGGTTTTTGACAAGTGAGCCTGTTGAAGTCGTCGCTTTTGAGACCGGCATGCTCAACCATGCGACTATCGTTAAATATGCCGGCGGCGAAATCGCCACTCTGGCTTTGTGCGCCAACGGCACGTTCGGCTATCCGAAAGAACTTTATGAGGCAATGGGCAACGGCAGCATAGTTGTCTGTGACCACATGTGCGAAGTCCGTACCGCAGGAATTAAGGGCGTTCCCGCCAGAATAACTTATCCTTTTCTCAAAGACCGCCATCCCGAAGTCGGCAAACGGGGCGGAATCTCCGGATGGCTGGAGAAAAAAGCCGCCGCCTGCCGGGAAGCGCTGGATAAAAATGATCAGATGCTCCAGTTCAGTGCGGAACCGGACAAGGGCCATGCTCACGCGATCGACCGTTTCGTTGATGAGATCCGCGGCGAAGGTGAAGTTGTCTGCGGCATTAACGATGCCGTAACGGCGACGCGGGTGGCTTTCGCGGCAATCAGATCAGCAGAAAGCGGACGAATAGTAAAGCTGACTGAAGTTTAGGAAATTTTGTTTCTTGAAGCTTTACTAAACAAATATATTGCTGTATATTCCGGTTATGAAAAAGACAATTGCACACCTTCCCGCCGATAAGCGGAACGAATTGAAACATATCGTTTCAACCGTCTGCGGCATGTGCGGCGACGTGGAGATGATAATCCTTTTCGGCTCTTATGCCAGGGGCGACTATAAGGAAGAGTCCGATCTCAAGCCGGACAGAAAATCCGGAGATAAATCCGACTATGACATCCTGGTCGTTACCAGGGAAAAAACAACCGCTGTAGACGTTGGTCTCTGGCGGAAAATTACCCAACAGTGCGACAGCGCCGGATTAAGCGCCTACGTACGAATCATAACTCACGATATCCAGGAACTGAATATTAAACTTGCCGAGGGTCAATATTTTTATTCGGATATCAGGAAAGAAGGCTGCCGGCTTTACGATTCGGGAAATTTAAAACTTGCGCGAAAACGCAAACTGAAACCTGAAGAACAAAAACGGATTGCCCGGGATTATTTTGAACAATGGTTTGGAAGAGCTAAAAGTTTTTATAATTATTTTGAATTCGGTTTGGGAAAAAATGATTTGAAAGGAGCTGCTTTTCAACTTCATCAGGCAGCAGAACATTCTTATAAAACCGTTTTGCTGGTTTTCACCAATTACACTCCCAGTCAGCATCTTCTCGAATTGCTGGGATACATGGCGTCCAAACACGATTCCAGGTTCGAAGATATTTTCCCGCAGGAAACGCGGGAAGAACAAAGATTGTTCAAGTTATTGGAATATGCCTACATCGGAGCCCGCTATGACCCCGCGTACGGAATAACCAGGGAAG
>JAQUOK010000301.1 GCA_028717165.1 Victivallaceae bacterium
ATTCTATAAGTGTAAAAAGCTTTTGTCTTTCATTCTTACTTACAGAACCTGACTTGATGTTTTGAGTTCTCATTTGTATGCCTCCTGGTTTTATGTAATTAAAGTTTTAAACGGTTTCTCCTTTTACAAGGACATTTTGTACTAGTTCAACATGATTTAAATGTTTGCCGCTACGAATTGCTTCGATGCACTTGGCACAAGCGCGCCGACCTATTTCAAAATTATTTATTTTACTGTAAGTGAAAACCGGCATCAAATTATCAAAAGTGGCCCCGCTGGCATATCCGAATACACCTATATCCTGTCCCAACCTGATATTACGGTCAAAACAATAACGGTAGAATTCCGGAACTATATCAGAGGTAGAAATATAAACAATATCGGTACCGTCCTCGAAGTTGAAATCATTATTTGCAAGAATGTCTGAAACCATTTTTTGCTCATTGAGATTGATACAGTAAAGCCAATTCCGGCTTGTTGTGATTTCCACTTCCTCAAAAGATTGCGTAAGTACCTCAATCTTTTTTTCAAATTTTTTTTGGTCGGTTTTTTCGGGTATTCCTGAAAGTATTTTCAATCTCTTGTAATTTTTTTCTTTTGCGTAAGCAGCCAATTCTGAAAACGCATGCCTGACGTCACTTGTAACTATAGTGTCTGCTCTGCTTTCCAAAGAAGACGCTATCGATATGCAGAATTTCCTGTTTTGAAGTAAAGCCTCCTGTAAACCCAATAGCTGGTGGCCTATAAAGATGGCGCCGTCTATATTTTCAAGACGGCGAAGTTGACGGGAAAGCTGAAATTCACTTATCGCTTCCTCAAAGTGCATGAAAGATATTTCTGCATTTTGCTTTCTGGCTTCTTCGACCATGCCTCGGTAAGTATCAGAAACCATTGCCCAATTTTCCGTATTCCCAAGAGTAGCAGGCAATATTGATATTTCAGGAAAAGGAAAGGCTATTCTTACCACGCTTAGCTCATGATTGATGTCGTCAGAGACAAAAGTTCCTTTTGCCGGAATTCGCTGGATATAGTTTTCACGCTCAAGCAGCTTAAGGGCTTCAATAACCGTAACCCGGCTTACTTGAAGTTCGTCTGATAACCGGCGAATGCTGTCCAGTTTTTTTCTTGGAGCATAGTATCCATTCTTGATCCGCTCGACTATCAGATCCCGAATCTGATTAGGTAAATTTACCGCACTGTCTTTTTCTATAACGTTTAACATTTTGATCATACTTCTATGTGTTATGTTCTGTTCTAGTACAGTTTAGTATAGGTGTTTTTTTGCGTTTTGTCAATAGCATATGTGAATTTTAAAGATAATTTCACATGATTTTTAATTTCGAACAGATAAAAAACTATTTATGACGGTATAAACAATTATTTCCGTGACCAGCTATGGAAAAAGAAATTATGTTTTTTGCTGATATGCATGGGTTATCTAAATTTCCTATTTCTTGCCTGGAATATGATAAGATTTATGATATTTTACGTTACATCAACGATTTGGAAAGAAAAAAAGATTTTAATGAAGACGATTGTCTATTTCATGAGGAACATTTTCATAAACTTTTTGAAAAAAATAAATCATTTGTATACATTTTTCAATTTAACCATTTTAAAACTTTTTCAAAGCGAATAGATTTTTTCACATTAAGGTACTATAATATTTTTATCATACTTTTTTATTTGAGGAGCCTGCAAAAAATCTATAACCCAATGGAGGAGAGAATCATGAGTAAGTCAAAAATCGCAACCCAAAAAAATCGCAATTCCGCTAACGGCAAAAAACGGGTCATCCTGACGGTAAACACAACTCCCGGTTCCGAGGTTTATGTCGCCGGAACATTTAACGACTGGAATCCGGAGAAAAAACAACTGCTGGATAAGGACGGCAACGGGAACTACAGTGGGGCGATGATGCTTTCACCGGGCGACTATGAATATAAATTCAAAGTAAATGGCGATTGGTTTATCGATGCCAACAATCCTAAATTTGCCCCGAATGGGTTGGGCACTCTGAATAGTGTTTTGACCGTGCAATAAGGATGAGCATATTAAAAAAGATCGGCGAGTGGAAATCTCCACTTGCCTTGTAATTGTTCATGCAGAATTACGGAACGCCATAAGTCACTGAAACGACAGTAAAAAAACAACTATTTTCGTAAGCTATGGATTATATATTATGAATAAATTAAAAAATAAACCAATTGGTCAAATAGTGGCGGAGAATTTAACTGCAGCCAAAGTTTTTGAATCTCATGGTATGGATTTTTGCTGTCATGGCACGCAAACACTCGAAAATGCCTGTAAGGATCATCATATTGCTATTACGCAGATTGAAGCCGAATTATCAGCGTTAAGCCAGTTAACATCTCAAGACCATTCCAACGTTAGTGTCATGGAGCTGAATGAATTGACACATCATATCGTCACTGCTCATCATGTTTATACGAAAAAAATGCTGCCTGTGATCGCAAAGCATTTGGATACGGTGGTTGAAGTTCATGGCGTCAATCATCCGACATTATTCGATATTAGAAAAAATTTTGTTTCTTTGCGGAAAGAGTTAGAACCGCATTTGGAAAAAGAAGAAAAAAGTATATTCCCATATATTGATGCCTTGGCGACAAACATTTCATTACCGTCTGTCGATTTCTATAAAATCTCTCAGCCAATTATTCTGCTGGAACAAGAGCACGAAAATGCAGGCAGAATTTTTGATGATATTAATAATTTGGCTCAAGGCTACAAACCTCCGGCTGATGTCTGTAATACCTATCGATTGGTACTTCGTGAATTGCAGGAATTGGAACAGGATTTACACCTTCATATCGCAAAGGAAAATTACCTGCTGTTTCCGAAAGCGATCAAATGCGAGCTGGAAAGATTGCAAAAATGTTAAAAATTAAACGAATATATGATGAACCAGATGATAGTGACGGTTTCCGCATCTTAGTCGATCGCCTCTGGCCTCGAGGAGTAACCAAGCAACGGGCAAAACTCGACTTATGGTTAAAAGACATTGCTCCGAGTACGGAACTCCGGAAATGGTTTGGACACGACCTGCAAAGATGGCAGGAATTTTATAATCGTTTTGTCCTGGAATTGGAAGTCAAAAAAGAACTTTTGGAACTCATTGCAAAAAGAGAAAAAGCCGGAACCGTCACTTTGTTATTTGCCGGCAGAGATGAAAAGCATAATGAAGCGGTGATTCTTAAAGAAATAATCGACTCACGGCAGAAATAGTGGCTATACCAAATTCTTTGTTACTGACGTTGTTCAGTTATAGATTTTAACGCATAATATTATTGATTTTAAACCTTTTTGTCCCGGCAGGCACCTTCCATTCGATTATATCACCGGCTTTATATCCGAGCAACGCAGTACCGATTGGAGCCAAAACAGAAATTTTATTGTTTTCAAAATCGGCCGTTTCAGGCCATGTAATGGTATATTTCAAAACCTCTCCAGAATCAACGTCGGTGAATTCCACCGTGGAGTCCATAGAGACAAAATCAGAAGGCAGTTCCGTTGAATCTATTACTGAACATGCTTTAAGTTCCCTTTCCAGCTCTTCAAGGCGCTCTTTGGTTCTGTCATCAGCCGAACAGCCCATTTCGGCTATCATTTCCAAAAGTTTATTGTATTCTTCTTTGCCAATCATTATTTTTTTCTTGCTCATTTTCAGTATCTCCAGCTTATTGAGAGATTTCATGACTTTCTACAAATGGAATTTTAGATAACTCTGATACCAAAATATATAAAAACTGCAATGAACATCGGCAACAACAGAATGCGTAATTTTCTTGTGAATATCTGTTGTGTGCAATAATTATTAATTCAAATACGCTTTTTTATTGATTTCAATTATACTTCGTTTAAGAGCAATTGTCAAGGACATTTCCTCACGCCGGAACTCCCGGCTTGATGCATATATACTCAATAAAACGAATTTGAAAAAACAGCGTATCGGGGCTTGACAATCAGAATAAAAAGCTGGTGAGGTATGATCTACAGATTTTACGCCGTAGCGATCAAATATACAGTATAGGCAAGATATACCGTCAGTAAAACGGCTCCTTCCACTCGGTTTATCCGGCCTTGGCGGCCTTTGAATCCATAGCAGATCACAAACAGCGAGACAGTCAGCCCGCCCATTACCGGCATATCCCTCCACAATGTTTCAGTTCCTACATTAAAAGGCTGTATTATCCCGGCAATACCGACGACAGCCAGAGTGTTGAAAAGATTGGAACCGAGAATATTGCCCAGAGCGATATCATGTTCGCCTTTAAGCGCCGCAATTACAGAAGAGGCTAATTCCGGCAGCGAGGTTCCGAGCGCAACAATTGTCAGGCCGATAACCATATCGCTCACGCCCCAGATATGCGCCATTTTAACCGCACCCCATACCAGAATGCGTGAACTGATGATTAACAAGATCAGGCCTGCCGCAAGCCAGAAAGATGCGACACGAACCGGCATCTTACGGGATGCGGTTTCCGCTTCCACTTCTTTGGCAAAAGAGTCGTTTTTCTGCTTTAGCCCTTGTCTGATTGTCCAGAACATCAGGCCGGAAAACAAGAGCAGCAGGATACCGGCATCACAAAAGGACAGCTTCAAGTCAACTAACAGAATTATCGTAATCACAGTTACTCCAGTGAGAACAGGAAGCTCTTTGTGTAATACGCTTGAGTGAACCAATATCGGGTTGATCAGGGCGGTAACCCCCAGAATCAAGGCGATGTTAGTGATGTTGGAACCGTAAGCGTTCCCCAAGGCAATGCCGGGATTGTTCTGAAATGCCGCAAGCGCGGAAACCACCATTTCTGGCGCGGAAGTTCCGAACCCGACAATAACCATCCCGATCAAAAGCGGCGGCATGCCGAAATGCCGGGCAGTGGAAGCCGCCCCTT
>JAQUOK010000302.1 GCA_028717165.1 Victivallaceae bacterium
GCGAAAGATATTTTTACCACACTGATCGGCCGCCTTAAGAACGGTTATCTCAAACTGGACAGCGAACTCGGTTTCATGCCCGCAATCGTCGAAGACATCGGCGAAATCAAAGGTTACGGGAAACTCTATTCGGTTGCCCATTACGGCAAACTCAACGGCGACGCCATGCGCGATCCGGACGTTACTTTCGTTGAAAAGATCGGCGAGTATTACCCGGTATCGTTCCGGAATGATTATCTTGCCGTCGATCAGGAAGTATTCAAATACGATGCGGACGGCAACGTCATCGGCATCAACTTCCGTTTACAGCATCAAATCACTGATTTTGCCAATTTGTGGATGCGCAATATCAAAAACCAGCAAAGGTTATGACTATTTGAAAGGATTAATTATCTTGAGTTGGCCTTCAATCACCTGTCCGTGTTGAAGGTCTTCAGAATAAAGTACGTTACAGCCGTTGTCAAGGGCAGTCGCAACAACAAGACTGTCCCAGTAAGAAAATCCGGTTGCTTCGTTAATTCGCATAGCGTGAATGACGGTATCGTTTCTTACCGGGGCAACTTCAAAATGCCGCACCAGCTCTTCGACAATGTTCCTTGCTTCGGAAGATGTCCTGATATTTTTACGGGTAAGCACATTAAAAAGTTCTCCAAGGACTTGCGAGCTGATCAGGATCGAAGAAAAATGCTTTTTTATAAGCGTGTTAACCGAGCTTGCCTTTTTATCATCCGAAAACAGATAAACGAGGAGATTGGTATCGATAAACTTATCTTTCATGAAGTTCGTTCCGGTCGAATTTATAACCAGCAGGGAGGTGGAACTTGTTCGAAGAGACGAAATTTACAAATTCATCAAAAGACTCTTGCTTTCTGTTCTCTTCTTCAAAAGGAAATATCAGGATTTCCACCTGTTTATCCCTGAGAAAATCAGGAATATTGATAGAAAGTTTCTTTGAATGTACGGTTTTTATTTCCCTGATAGCCTGCATTTGAAAAATTCCTGTAATTTTCGGTTCTTAATGAATATAAGGTATTAAGCATGAATAGTCAAACTCAAAGGTAAAAATTATGGATACCTCGAATTACATTATTAATAAAATTCCCAAGCGGGACGGTTCGTTGCGGATGATTGCCGAACCTGAGCCAGCCCTCAAACGCCAGCAAAAGCGAATTTTGCGCTGGCTGGAACAGCGCGGTATTAAAGCCGGCAAATACGCCCATGGTTTTGTGCCGGGCAGATCAATTGCCACCCATGCCGCCTGTCATGTTGGGAAACGGGTAATCGTCAAAGTCGATATCCATGACTTTTTCGGAAATACTACCGAATACATGTTGCGGCAAGCGTTGCGGGATGAAAAACTGCCTACGGAAACAATCGATGAAATTCTGCATCTCTGCCTGTTGAACCGGGTTCTGCCGCAAGGCGCTCCGACCAGCCCGCTTTTAAGCAATCTGGCTTTGAAACGAACTGACGGACGATTGGCAGGACTCGCTGAAAAATATGACGCGACTTATTCGCGTTATGCCGACGACCTGTGTTTCAGCAGCAACAACCCGCTGTTGAACCAGATACTTCCGGCAGTTGACCGGATCATTCGGGAAAGCAGTTATCAGTTGAACCGTGCTAAAACCCGGGTTATCCGGCGCAGTAAACGCCAGATCATTACCGGCTGCGTGGTCAACCGTGAACTCGGCGTCCCGCGTGAATTACGCCGCAACTTGCGAGCCCAACTCCACAATCTGAAACAGGGATTGATAAGATCCGGCAGTCTGGATGAAGAAGCTCTGTTGCAGGCCAAAGGTATGAGTTCGTATTTCCACGCGGTAAAACCGGCTTTGGCAATAAGGTTTCGGCAAAGCATTAAAGAAATCGAGACATTGCAGTCAGTTTTAAATTTAAGGTATCACCACATGCCTGGGATACGAAGAGACCGCGGCAATAAGGACATTTCATTTTAACCCGGCATTGGTTCCGTTATTGCGTTTTAACTTGAGGCGCATATTGATAATGGGATCCGGGCGATGTTGCGTCGCCGTCGGAAAAACAAATCCCGAGGACTTTCAGGTTGAAAGCCGGCCCCCGGCGGCCGCTGCCGATCCTGGCCAAGCCCAGGATCTTACGCTCTCGCCTACGGGCCATTTTCAAAGCGAGTATAATAAAAAAGTCCTTATTGCTTCTCTCCTCTACACCCTGTGGCTGGTATCCGTTTATCCGGGTACCGGTCACACTTTTAACTCTTAACCCAAGGAACTATCATGGATGAAATATTGATTCAAGGCGATATGGTGTCGCTGCGTTCGGTCAGTGAAACGCGCAAGGTTTCGACCGGGGAATTCTACGAATCGCTGTCGTTGGCGGCGGGCATGATGACCCCGATCCTGCCGCAATCAGTGATCTTTTATGCCGCCCGTGAAGGCCGAAATATCTTTGTTACCCACGAAACGCCGCAGTTGCGTAAGCTCAAAGTTAAGCACGGCAATCAGGAGAAGGAATATTCGGTCAAACTGCCGCATGTTTATTTCTTTCACAAATACCAGTACAGCGCTTTTGAGGATTTATTCGTGTATGGTGCCAATTTTCCCGCTGAAGCGTTGACGGATATGCTGCATATCCTGCCGTTAAAAAATCTTTATGCCGATTGCCGGGTCTGCCTGGGACGGGATTTGAAATTCAATCTGGAAGGCAGATTGTCCGGCAAGATCATCAAGGTGGAAGATCATTTCTGGAACTCGGTATTCAATTCCGACCTCGACGGCAATTATAAAACTGCCGCTCCCGAAGGCTGGGAAGGCGATCCGCTCAGTTACTGGCAGATTCTCAGTGAAGAACCGGATTTCGATCCGTGTGAAATCCAGTGGCAGCAATGGGGAACTTGGAAAGACGTTGTCAACAAACTTCTGGAGAAAGGATCATGAAACTGATGCGACGCCGGATTTTGCAGCTCAACAGAACGGTGGATTCTCTGGATGACAGTCTTGAACGCTATTTCCTGATGGCGGATTACCAACTCGAACATCTGGAAGGCGATCTGGAAAATGTCTTCGCGGCACAGTTGACCAGGATATTGAAAAAACAGAACTGCATATGTTCGCGGACGCCTTCTGCGGCATTCAGGAAACTGGCCGGAGCCATACTCTACGAGAAACCGGAAAAACCCGTTGAGCCTGTGCAGGAAGATCCATCGGATGAAAAAGTATGAGTTTCGCACTTCGTGCGGCCCGGTTGTTCGCACCGGGAAGCGACAAGAGCAAGCTCTTGACTGCGAGAAAAATCACTTCGGATTTTTCCGTATTTGTTTTAATTTGGAGGAATTTATCATGCAAATACCAATAATAAAAGCGGGACAGCCTATGCCCGAATCCGATCCGGCCTATGTCATCGGCAGGAACGGCTTTTATCTGCGTAAAACTTCACGCTTGTACGAAAGCCTGGCTAAAATCGAAGCGATCCCGGATTTCGAACCGGTAACGGAGCGTCTCAACTGGACCGCTCCGAAGCTGCCGTATGCCCTGCTCGAAGAAGCTTTGGACTTTTTTCGGGCGGTGTATGACCGCTATGAAGCCGAAGCCATTTTGTTGCTGACCTTGAATGACGAGCGATGGCAAAACGTCGTTCCGGAGCAGGAAGTCAGCGGCGCGAAACTGGATTACCAGTTGCCGAAGATTACCGGTCTTGCCGGGACAATTCACAGCCACGGTAATATGGACGCGTTCTTTTCCGGCACCGACCATCAGGATGTTGCGGGGTTTGACGGCATCCATATCGTGCTCGGTAAAATCGACCGCAATCTTCCCCGCATCAAAGCCGGAGTTTACGCCAACGGGCGTTTGTTCGAGTTTGAACCGGAAGACTTGATCGACGGCATTCCGCCCGAACATCAGGTAAATCTGGAGCATCCCTGGCTTGCCCGGGTACGGTCGGGGAGAGGAGCTTCCGATTTATTTAAACCTGAAATGATGCCGGAAAACCGGTGGCTGCTGGATGATTGTCCATTCTAAAAATAAGGAAAGAACATGAACAAAATAAACGTAATCGGCCTGGGTGGGATCGGCGGAATGCTGATCGGCCCGTTATGCCGGTTTTTGTATTTCTCATCGGACACTAAATGCGAGATCGTCCTGATTGACGGGGATAAGTTCGAAGAACATAACACCAGCCGTCAGGAAGTCGGGATTGAAGGCATCGGCCGAAACAAGGCGGAAGTCTGGAAACGGCGCTTGCTGGCTGAATTCAAAATGCCGGTACTCAGCGTCAGTGAATACGTTACCCCGGATAATATCGGCACCCTGATCAATGACGGGGATACGGTGTTTTTGTGCGTGGATAATCACGCCACCCGCAAGTTGGTGCAGGAACGTTGTGAACGACTGCGGAACGTGGCGCTGGTTTCGGGAGGCAACGATTATTTTGACGGCAACGTCCAGATATTCGTCAAGCGCAACGGACGGAAACTGACCGCTCCGATCACTAAATACCATCCGGAAATAGCCAATCCCCGGGACAAACGGCCCGACGAACTCGGTTGTGATGAGGAAATCGAATCTTCCCCGCAATTGTTATTTGCCAATATGACCGCGGCCTGTCTGATGCTCAACGCGTTTTACGCCTTGAAGCAGGGTAAACTCGATTACGGCGAAGTCTATTTTGACATCAGGAGCAATCTGACTGCCCGGCAAACCCGTAAGGCTGATTGAGCAAAAACCATCGAAATAACTATCAATTATGTCCAGTAAATGGGCGTAAAAATAACCCAAAACCCCAAAGGAGGCCAACCATGGCAAAAGTATCATGTGCCGTCAATGTGGCGGAAAACAATTCATTCGACGGAATGACCATCGCGCAGGTAATGGCGCAGTACGGGCAGTTTTTCAACATCCCGGCAACCAACCGCGTTATTCTGGTAAACGACGAGGAA
>JAQUOK010000303.1 GCA_028717165.1 Victivallaceae bacterium
GGCTTTCCCTTGCCAACATGGAATCACTGACCGGCATAAAGTTCGATTGTCTCAAAACACGCTGCGGTATGGATATGAAAATTACGAATTATAGTCATCCCCTGACGCGCAAGCTTGCCCCGAACTGCACTTTCGGCAGTCATACCCGCCTGATTACCACCGACGCATGCGGCGCTACTCCTGAAAAGCCCCGCAGACTCAAGCCATTGGCGGCCAGACCGCAATTTTTTGTCAACGACAAGGAAACAACAACGCTGGCCCGTTTTCTGGACTCGGGCAAACCGGGTTACGCCGTCAAAAAATTTCCCGGCTGGACTTCCGTTTATGTCGGTTCAGCGTGTATTCCGGCAAACGTTTTGCGGGAAATCGCCAGATTCGCCGGAGTTCATCTTTATCTGGAAAACAATGAAATAGTTTACCATAACCGGAGCTTTCTGGCCGTACACACCAATACCGGAGCGGAAAGAACGATTAAACTCCCGTCGAGATCGGATGTTTACGATTTGTTTGAAAATAAGCTGATCGCCGAACAGGTTAAGGAATTTCCCATTTTCATTCCCGCTAAAAAGACAAAATTATTTTACATCGGCAATCGCAGGGAACTGCGAAAATAAAGTCCAATATCAGTACCGGCCGTACTGCCGGGCGGCGTCGTACATGGCAAGCACATTTTCCGCAGGAGAATTGTCCTGCAGGCAGTGCGTAGGCGCGAAACAGTAGCCGCCGCCGAGCATCATTATTTCAAGGATATTGCGGCAATATTCCGTAACTTCGCCGGACGTGCCGTAAGCGACCGGCCCGGCAGTCGAAACGCACCCGTGAAAAGCCAGCCTCCCCCCGAATCGTTCTTTAAGGTATTCCGGCGCCATGTCCCCGGCTTCCGGCTGCAGAGTATCAACCGCGTCGATCCCCATTTCGATGAAATCCTCATAGGCCCAACTGCTCGAGCCGCAGGAATGGACCATCACCGGTACGTTAAAATGTTTCGCGATATCGATAAAACGCTGATGAACCGGCCGGATAATTCTGCGGTAAAGTTCCAGACTTATTAACGGCGCGTTCTGGGAACCGAGGTCTTCTCCCAGCCAGACAAAATCGATCATGCCGCCGGCCGCTTCCAGGGTCCGGAATAAAACTTCCGCCTGCAAATCGCTTTTGCGCTGAATCAGCCGCATACCCGCCGGGTCTTCGGTGATCAGGTCTATCAACACCTGCTCCATGCCGCGCAGCATTCCCGTGCTGTTGATAATGTCCGGAACTCCCGCTCCGCCGATAAAAACTGCGAATTCCTGATTTTGCCGGCAAAGGGCCGGAACTGATGCATAATCGAATTCGTTCGGAGACGGCAACGGCCAGTTTTCGACTTCTTCAATCCGGGCGCCCTGCAGCGGAAAATCGCAGTAATCCCAATAACCGCCGCTGTCGTGTTCGACCCATCTGATTCTGATCCCATAAAGCGGATCTACTTTCAGGTCGGGGATTTCGGAATGCAGCCGCGCTCCCGTATAAGCGGCCCCTACCCCGGCAAAATCCGCGCCGATCGCTTCCCGCAATCCGGCGCTTGAAACGCTGGCGGAATATATAGTCGCCTGGTTTGAGCAACATCCGCGGGATGAATTCATGGCCAGGAACCTTGCTGCCGCCCTCCTGTATGAACTTATCAGGACAGAGAGGCCGGGTTCTCAGGGAAAATTCCGCACAGTCTCAAAAAAATGCTCATTTTCATTGAAAACAACTGCGAAAATGATATCCGGATGCCCGTCCTGGCCGAACTGGTAAACGGTTCCCGTTCCACAGTATTCAGGCTGTTCAGGAAACACCTGAAATGCACCCCCGGCGACTGGATACTCAGACGCAAACTGGAACGCGCCTGCCAACTGCTGAAAAAACCAATCTTTCGATCAGTGAGATCGGCGAAAAAATATCCATAATGCGATCCCTGTTATTTTTTCAAACTGTTCAAAAAATTCACCGGCATGACCGCCCGTGAATACCGGAACGAACCTCTGTTCATAAAAGAAACCTTGCCATAATAAAACCGGAAAAATCACGGAATAATTTATTTTTGCTTTTTCCGGCCTGATTTTCGGAAAAGGGTCTTGACAAATCACGAATAGTATGATATAGTATGGTATAGTACAATGATAACGGCCGCAAATAATATGAAAAAAGCAAAAAGACAACCTAATTATCTTACTGCCCGTGAATGCATACTGGAAATGATACGGGAAGAACATTACCAGCCGGGCGAGGCCATACCTTCAGTAACCAAACTGGCGCAAAGTTTGAAAACAGCGCGGATATCAATCCAGCAGGCGGTAAAAATGCTGGCGCAGGAAGGAATACTGAATAATATTCCCGGCAGCGGCTGTTATGTCAAGAAACTTCCCGCCGCCGGTTCAAATGTACAATTGCCGAACCATATCGACCCGGAACACAATAATTATCTGGCCGGCCCCGGCTCCAGGACTTTCCGGAAAACGATAAAAATAGGGATTCTGTCAGAACTTGGATTGTATTCCGCGCAATGGGAAAAAGTTTTTTCCGATTATATGAGCAGACATGAAGATATTATTATAGAACTGGTTCCGATCGATAATTTCTTCGTTTTGTTTGACCGCCGCACGCTCCAGGAAATTGATATGCTGCAGTTACCGGCTTTTCTATTGCCGGCTTTCGCAAACTCAGGGAGCCTACTGCCGCTGGAAGATGCCGGCGAACTGAAATTCTCTAAAGATGAATTTTATGACGGTTTCCTGAACAGCACGGTTTACCAGGGCAAAACCTACGGCGTACCGGTGATAGGTGCGGCGGTCTGCCAGTTTTACAACAAAAATTATGAACACCTTGTAAAGAACCTGTTTCCACTGGAAGGCTTCTGGCAATATATGGAAAAACTTGAATTCCTGTCGGAACAGTCTGATTTTTCCGGTTTAAAATCCCTGCTCATAAATTCCAACTCTTTATTCATATTTTTCCTTGCCGTAAAAGCCAAGATAATTCCGTCCTATGATGAAATGAAAACCTTTGACGATCCCGCTTATCTGGAGTTCATCCGGAGATTTGAAAAGTATTTTACCGCTGAAAAGATTTTCTGTCCGGGCATCGATGTCCACTCCGATTACGGGATAAAGGAATTCTCAAAAGGCAAAGCACCGATCCTGATGGGCAACACCTGCTGGATGTCTGAAATTCACAGCCAATGCCCTTTTGAATGGGGCATAATCCCGCAAAGCGCCGAAGCCGAAGGCGCCGTCCAGATCGCCACCAACCTGAACGCGATTTCCGCATTCACTTCATATCCGGAAGAATGTCTGGATATCCTGAAATACCTTGCAAGCTGCGAACCGCAGCGGTTCCTGGCCGAAAACGGCCGGCTCGTAGCCAACCGCGAAGCCTGCGCTTCGCTCCGGGCTCCCGGATTGGACGAACCGTCACGCGGCAACATTCTGCTTTCACTGGAACGCAGCAGGATGATCAGCACCACGGATATCCATATCGACGAGTATATCAGCATGATAATAAATCCTGAAATGAAAAAGTGGCAGCGCGGCCAGTTTTCGGCAGCGGAATTCATTGCCGGCCTGAAACGGAAAACCCGGTTCTATTACCGGGGAAAACAGTTGCGGGAAGCCACGCACGAAAGTTTGAAATTAACCGATAAATTAACGGCAAATCAATTGAAAGGAGGCGTTTTTGACGGCAGCAAAAGAAATATGGAATTAGTAAGTTCATAAAATAACTCTATCGACATCGGAGGTAAAAAAAATGAAATCAGAAAAAAACGGCATCAGCAGTATTTTCACACTTATCGAATTGCTCGTCGTGATCGCGATCATAGCGATACTCGCCAGTATGCTGCTCCCGGCATTGAACAAGGCGCGCGATAAGGCTAAGCAGTTAGTATGTCTGAATAACGTAAAACAAATGGGTAACGGCATAATGGGCTATGTCCATGATTACGAAGGGTATTATCCTATTAAGCACAAGGCCGGGGGCGGTTACGGATGCTGCTGGTACCAAACTCTGGCGCCATATCTCAACGTGATTTATTCCAGGGGCGGCGACTCAAGTTATCAAAGTATTTACACCTGTCCCATTGACACTGAAGCCAGGGCGGAAGCGCGTTCCAAAGTCAGTTATTCCATAAATCAGGGTTTGAGCGTCTCTACTCAAGACGCCAGTTGCAACGGAATTGCCTGGACCGGCGGATCAGTGAAAGCGAGCAGAATACCTCAACCGTCGACAACAGTCTGCATGGCTGAATATTGGGGATACTACGGCTATCTGGGGCATGGCGCCAGCGCTTCCGTACAATACAGCAGTGTCGGAGGCGGCGGAAAAGGCTATCATAACGGAACCGGAGGCGGCAATTACCTCATGTGCGACGGCCATGGCGAATTTGTTAAACGCCCTTGGTATCAACACACTTCCTGGGCATACAAGAACTTTCAAGTAAATAAATAAAAAATTAAATTCCGCCTTAACAGGTTCCGGCAAAACAACCCGGCAGATGTTGCGCGCCGCAAAGACAAACATAATCGCGTAAATTATAAAAATACGGAGAATTCAAGTGAAGATTTTAAAATTGATATTGGGAATCGGCATAATTTCATTTTCCCTGGTTATGCCCCGCGCATCCGCTGCGGTAACTTTGAAAGACCAGGGCTGGCTTGCCGACAAAGATGAAAACAGCGACGGACGCGGCGACGGCGGCATACTTAACAGCACCTGCAAAGGCAGTTCAAATACACGGGTACGCAGGATAAACTTAAATCCGGGAGCAAAAACTTTTTTTCTCAACTACTTTACCTGTACCGATCCGCGCCATTTAAAAAAAGGCCAACAGTGTCACAGTTCCTGGCAGGGAGCTTCTCTGGGATTATACCCGGGAAGATGGTATTCCCAG
>JAQUOK010000304.1 GCA_028717165.1 Victivallaceae bacterium
GTCAGGTAATTCTTGATCCTGAACTCATTCTCAGAAAATCCACTGCGGTTCCCCCCAAAAGCTGGACGACTTGAATAGGAGTAAAAGACTCCTAAATTAGTTGTCACTGAAAAAGTGGATATTTCACGAGAGGGCAAAACTTTTTGAGGAAAAGTTATTTCCCTCTCGCGCTCTCCCTTTTCAAAACCTCTTTGAGTACTTTAAAATATTGCTCCGCAATAAGGACGCAAGAAAGGGCGAACGCCCTGAGTAATTTTCTGATATTAAACCCGTCGTTACTGAGTCTATTTTGCTTCATAATCAGGGCAGTAAAGCCGACGCGTACAGTTGTACGCGTACCTGAAACTAACGAAGAGTATGGACAAAAGAGACTGTAAACTTTTATCGGGAAATATATTTTTAAAGCAACTTTTTAGTATCTTCTGCACTTTGTGCCATAAATTCCGGATAGCCGATATAAGCTGTTTCCAGGCTCTTGAAAGTTAAAAATGGTACTAGATGGTACCTTTCAGGAAAGCTTTGAGGAAAAAATGGCATCCCCAAGGGGATTCGAACCCCTGTTGCCGGGATGAAAACCCGGTGTCCTAGGCCTCTAGACGATAGGGACGCTTGTTGTGAGGCATTATAATACGCTGTTTTTTTTTAATGTCAAACAGGAAAAATAAAAAATAATAAAAAAATGAGTATTTTTAACTTTTTAAATATTATTTTTCCCGTTTAACTGTATATTACGCGTTCTGTTTTATAATAAACCGTTTTCAGACGGAAAATATCAGGGAACAATATGGCAGACATCAGGAACGTAGCGATAATCGCACATGTTGACCACGGTAAAACAACTCTGGTCGATGAAATACTTAAACAGGCAAATATCTTCCGCGCTAATCAGGAGATCCGGGACTGTATTCTGGACAGCAACGACCTCGAACGCGAACGCGGAATAACTATTCTGGCAAAAAATATCAGCGTCAATTACAAAAACACTAAAATCAATATTATCGATACGCCTGGCCACAGCGATTTCGGCGGCCAGGTGGAACGCGTGCTTAAACTTGCCGACGGGGTTCTGCTGCTCGTCGACGCCGCGGAAGGGCCGATGCCGCAAACCCGTTTTGTCCTGGACAAAGCCCTCTCTCTCGGTTTAAAGCCGGTGGTGGTGATCAATAAAATCGACAAGCCGGACGCCCGCCCGAATGTTATCCATGATAAAGTGTTTGACCTTTTCTGTGAACTGGATGCCAGCGACGAACAGCTCGAATTCCCGCTTCTTTACGCCAGCGGCCGGAACGGTTGGGCCGTCCGGAACCTGGAAACAGACGCCAGGAATTCAATTTTGCCTCTCATGGATGCGATCCTCGAACATATCCCGGCTCCGAAAACAGTTCAGGGGCCGGTGCAGGCACAAATAGCCTCTCTCGATTACTCAGACTACGTCGGCCGCATAGGCATAGGCCGCGTCTACCGGGGAGAACTTCGGGTTGCCGTTCCTTTGAGCATTCTGAAACGCAACGGTTCAGTAAAATTCGTTCAAATCAAACAGCTTTTCGTGTTTGAGGGGCTCGGCAGAAAAGAAACCAACTGCGTCAAATGCGGTGATCTCTGCGCCGTTGTCGGGATTGAGGATATTGACATCAGCGACACGATAACCGACCCCGAACACCAGGAACCAATGCCGCTTATCGCGATTGACGAACCTACCGTTTCCATGCTGTTCAAAGTTAATGATTCACCGTTCTACGGGCGCGAAGGCAAATACGTCAGCAGCCGCCATCTGCGCGAAAGACTTTTCAAGGAATCCGAAAAGGATGTCGCCATGCGGGTGGAGGAAAGCGGCGGAGAAGCGTTCAAAGTCAGCGGCCGCGGCGTTCTGCACCTGGCGATCCTGATAGAGAATATGCGCCGCGAAGGATATGAAATGGGTGTGGCCAAACCGCAGGTTATCTATAAAACCGTTGACGGCGTCAGACAGGAGCCGATAGAGATCCTCTCGGTTGACGTCCCGGATGATTCCGCCGGTAAAATTATTGAGCTCGTCGGCCTTCGCAAAGGCGAAATGATTCACATGGAAGCACGCGGGCAGCGCCAATTGATTGAATTTGAAATTCCGACCAGAGGACTTATCGGATTGCGGGGAAAAGCCCTCACTCTCAGCGCCGGGGAAGCAATCGTTTCTCACCGTTTCCTGAAATATGCCCCCTTCAAAGGGGAAATCCCCCGGCGGACGGCAGGTTCCCTAGTAAGCATGGGACGGGGAATCGCCTCCGCTTACGCTATTGACGCTTTGCAGCAGCGCGGGTTTTTCTTTATCCCTCCCAATACGGAAACTTATGAAGGCATGATCGTCGGCGAGAACAGCCGGGAGGGGGAATTGCAGGTCAATCTCCAGAAGACCAAAAACCTGACCAATATCCGGGCTGCCGGTTCCGACCGCAACCTGAAGATCGCCCCCCATATTGAAATGAGCCTTGAACAGGCGCTGGAATACATTGAAGACGACGAACTTCTTGAACTGACCCCGGAGAGCATCAGGATGCGTAAAGTTCATCTGAACCCGCTCGAACGCAAACGCAATAGAATAAATTCCTGAACCGCCGCATACAATAAACTAACGAAGAGTATGGACAAAAGCGACTGCAAGCTTTTATCGGGGAAAATATTTTTAAAGCAGCTTTTTTGTGAGAAATATAAGAACAAGCTGAAAAGCTGGCAATTAAAAACCGGCGTTTGATAAAATAAGTGACTGAACTCTAATTATTTAAAAGGATTTTCAGTAACGACTAAATACCGCTCTCGTTACTCTGCGAGGCTGAACCTGATGCGAGCTGCACGAAAAACGTTACATGCCGACTTTTGTCGGGGCCGTCAATTTTATATACGTCTTATAATATCTTTTTGAATTCGGCTTTTTATTATTGACAAAACTTAGGGATAGCTGTATTATAAGAAACAGGTATGTTACAAGATTTATTACGGCTTGTTGAATTTCGAAGGAAAAATATAACTGATGGGCGGATTTAAACGAGATGCCACTTGCGTCTATTCCGGGGTTGAGAACGATTTACTTGACCAGCTCCGCAGCGGCTCCCTCAACCCTCACGAGTGCATTCTTCCCGAAAAGCGCTCGACAATCTTATAGAAAACGGATTGCTCACTTTTACGGTACGGAAGGCAGCGTCAATGACGAGCGCCTGGAAGGTTACCGGGATGCTTTAGCTTCCGCCGGGATATTGTCTGCAAGCCGGAATATGTGAAGAAGATCGATGTAGAAATGAGCTTGAATGGGAACGACCGCTTTGAGCCTGATCGTCAGGGCGGTTATGAAAACATGCAGAAACTGATGACGTGGAAGTCTTTGCCGGGAATGATTACCGGGCAATCTGGGCAATGCAGGCAATTAAAGAAGCGGGATCCAGGATTCCTGAAGATATTTCGGTGGCCTGGTTTGACGATCTCAAGTTTTCGCCGCTTCTGACCGCAGCGCGGCAGCCGAAAAAGGAAATAGGCTTAAAGGCGTTTGAAATTCTGCTGGACAAGGTCCGAGTAAGAAATCATGAAAAAGCAGTTAAAGTCGTACTGGATACGGAAATCGTCATCCGTAAATCATGCGCTGTGAAGGAATAATTTTTGGGGTCTTGATGATACAAGATAAATACAGGTTGCATAACATTTAAAAAAGAGAGCATAATACTCGCGAATATCGCATAAACCAAGATTGGAGACAAATAATGAGCAAGCTTTACGACAAAGGCGAAACGCTGGTAAAAGAACTTCTGGCGAAAGCGGAAACGGATTTTAAAAAAGCAAACTGCCTCAGCCCGTACGAATACATTCTGAATCATGGCTATGACTGTTTTTCGGATGAAGACATTAAGGCGGTCAATGAATACTACGGCTACCCGCAGCCGAACCGTCTGCATGACCCGAAATATTTTTTCTGCCATGCGCCGTTCGGGGACGTCTACCCGGAAATCCTCAAAACCCGGAGCGTGATCTTCGTCACCGGTTCGCTGGAACTGCACGGGGCGGTCAGCAATCTTTTCCAGGACGGCCATCAATGCCTGTCGATCGCTTACGCGATGCGGGAAAAAACCGGGATCATGCTGGCCTTTCCGACCGGAGCAGGTTCGCATCCGGCCCATCACTGTTACATGCCCGGCACCACGATCATTCCGGAAAAAACCCATATCAATACCCTGTTCTGGAATATGATAGGGCTTTACAATATGGGTTTCAGGAGTATAATAAACTTACAGAACCATGGACAGGAATACGTTAACCAGCATGCCATTCATAAATTCGGCAAAACGACCGGTTGTCCGGCGCTGATCATGGAAACGGAATGGTATACCTGGCAAATGAAGGGATTTGATCCCCGGCACAAAAGCTGCAAGTTTGAAACTCCGTTCATCCACGGCGACGAAGCGGAGCTTTCTTATCAGCTGGCAACCGGGCCGGTTGAAGGCGTCAACGGGGAATACGCCGTAAAAACCGAACCGGCCGGGTCATTAAAATACAGCCCCTGCACCAAAGCCGGAGCGTTGACGCCGGGGATTTCCGTATGGCATCAGTTCTATCCGCAGGGGATGGAATGGAAGAAAACTCCAGCCGGGGTGGTCGGCGATCCGACCGTCGCGGATCCGGAAAAGGCGCTGCGGCCGCTGTGCGTATATTCGATGCAGCTGCAATTCTACATCGAAATGACGATGAAAATAGTAACCGATGACGCTCAGTTCCTGACGGACGATTTCTGTCTGGCGCCGATTGGCGAAGTCCGGGATTACGCGCTGATGCCGCCGTACGAATCGATGATGAAGCATAACCGGATACCGGAAGACTGCAAATGGAAATCCATTTACCGCCATCCGTCGGTAATGGCCATGCTGGGGCTTGATTGAGGATTA
>JAQUOK010000305.1 GCA_028717165.1 Victivallaceae bacterium
TTCTTCAGCGCTTTACCGTCTTCGCGTTTTTCTTCAATAAACCTCGGCTGCCCGTATCCCCAGATGCCGTGCGCCAGACGCTGTTTCGAACTGTCAACCTTATTGACATAAAAACGGTAGCTCAAATAGAGCGGGCGTTTTTCCTCAAGCGGAAGATTTTCGTACCTCCACTTCCGGAGCTGCCCCGGAAGTATTTCCGCAAAGCGGGCGTTCGCTTCGATCCTGCATTCCCTGAATTCCTTCTTGGCGTCAAAATCCAGTTTAAGCTCCTCGGCGCGAGCTTTGCGTTTCGCCAGCAATTCCCTGGCAAGTTCATCGATATCCGGCAATACCGGCATGAAAACGCGCCGCCCGACCATTACTTCATTGTCTATGCGCGCTTTCTCCGTTTCATTGAAATTACGGCGTTCGTACTGCCAGATAACAAAGAAATACACCACGGCCGCCGCAATAAACAGCAGCACCAGATGAATGGAAAAAACACCCGTCCATTTCGCCAGCCAGACTATTATTCTGGAAACCGGCTTGCTGACAACCATGTGCAGCTGATAGCTCTCGACATCGCGGCTCATTATCTGGCAGCTCAGCCAGACGGAAGAGAGCGACAGAACGAAAGCAATTGCCGCCATCGAATATTTGAGGGATATCTGAATAAAACCGTGGGCGGTTCCGTCCCCGCTGATAGTCATCGGGATAAAAACCACGCACAAAGCCAGTACGAACAGCAGTAATTGAAAAATATGGGAACGTATCGCGCTCTTGAATGTAATTTTGATTATTGCCCAAAAAGCTTTCATCATTTCTTCCTGAATTATTTTCCGCCCAGCAGGTTTTTCAATTTCTCGTCGGCTTCCGAAAGGTTCTCATCACCTTTCGTTTTTTTCCCGCTGTCGGCTTCAACCGTTTTTTCCGAGGTAAGTTCCTGTATTCTGGCATTTTCAGCTTCGGTTTTGCGTTTTTCAGCTTCTTCGGCTTCTTTCGCCTTCCTGCGTCTGGTCTCTTCTTCGGAAGGCTGTTCCTGTTCCCTGCCGAGCAGTTCTTCAAGCACGGCAGAAGACTTTTTATCCTCGTCGCTGAGGAAAGTGGCTATCCGCCCGCCGCTGGTGACGCCGGAAGTTTCAACACTGTCGGCTTTGGCCTGGTTGACGACATCAAGAAAGAATTCCTCAAGAGTGCGGCGCGGGTGATCGATAGTGAAATTTTCACCTTGCAGATTTTCACGCAGGATCTTAATTACCTTGGCGGTAACTTCCGGTTTCAGCAGGGGCATGGTGATCCGGCTGGCATCGGTATCGAGAAGCAGTTTGTTCAAAGATCCCTCGGCCCGTATTTTTCCGCCGTAAAGAATGATGGCGCGGTCACAGACATCTTCGACATCGCTCAGCAGATGGCTGGTTATCAAAACCGTTTTGCCGCGTTTTTTCAGGAGCAGTATCAGGTCCTTGACTTCCTTGCAGCCGATCGGGTCAAGCCCGGAAGTGGGTTCGTCAAGGATCAGGAAATCAGGGTCGTTGATCATCGCCTGCGCCAAACCTATGCGGCGCGCCATGCCCTTGGAAAATTCACCGACGGGACGGCGGCGGACATGGCTGAGCCCAACCATGTCAAGCAGCTGTTCACTGCGCTGACGGCGTTCGGTTTTAGACAAATTGAAGAGCGAACCGAAAAAATCCAGGGTCTCTATGGCAGTCAAATGTTTATACAGATATGATTCTTCCGGCAGGTAGCCGATATTTTTCTTTATTTCAACGGCCCTGGGAGAACGTCCGAACACGGAAAGCGCCCCGCCGGTCGGATACAGTAAACCGAGGATCATTTTCACGGTCGTGGACTTGCCGGAACCGTTCGGCCCCAGCAGGCCGAGCACTTCACCTTCGCGTATTTCAAAATCAATATCATTGACCGCTCTCGCCTTCGGGCGGTTCCAGAAATCCCTGAATATTTTAGTCAATCCGACGGATTTGACGATCAGCGCTTTGTTTTCTGCCATATTAGCCGTCCTGTTATATGTTTACTGTTAGTTAATCCTGGGCCGTACGACTTTCTTCCAGGGTCAATTCCTCCCCTACCCTGACCAGTCTGGCGCTGTTGAAAATAATCAGCAGCGTACTCAGCGTATGCAGAACCGCCGCAGCCACCGGACCAAGTTCTCCGAATACCGCCAGAATCATCCCCCCCAGCACAAAAATCATACCGACAAATAAGTTCTGATTAATAATGGTACGCATTTTTCTGGACAGGAAAATAAGCATGGGAACCCGGCGGAGGTCATTTGTCATCAGGGCGATCGAGGCGCTGTTAACCGCAATGTCGCTGCCGATCGCCCCCATCGCGATTCCGAGATCCCCCGCGGCCAGAGCCGGAGCGTCATTGACGCCGTCCCCGACCACCGCAACCCGTGATGAAGTTTTGACTTTTTCCACATATTCGACTTTATCTTCGGGCAGGCATTCAGCACGGTATTCGTCTATCTGAATCCCGGAAGCAATGGTTTTCGCGACGGATTCCCGGTCACCGGTAACCATGGCGCAGTGTTTTATCCCCAAGGTTTTAAGGTCGCTGAGAATCTGTCCGGTCTCATTGCGGATTTTATCCTTAAGGCCGATCCAGCCGACGACTTTGTCGTCGCTGGCGACATAAACCACACTCATTCCATGTGATTCGTCATCATGGTGTTTGCCTACTTCGAGGCCCATTTTCTCAAGCCATCCGGCCCGTCCGACCCGAATGGTCTTACCGTCAATGGTCACCTCGACCCCTTTACCGTGTTCCTCTTTCGCGGAACCTGTCTTGTCCAGTTTGACCCCGGCCTCTTCGGCCAGTTTCTGCAGGGCAACGGCGGTCGGGTGATTGCTGTGGACTTCCGCGGAGGCCGCCAGTTTCAGAAGTTCGGCGGGCGACATGCCGGCAATCGGGTTTAATTTGGTTACCGAAAGGATACCGTCGGTCAAGGTACCGGTTTTATCGAAAATAAAGGCGCGGATCTTTGCCGCCAGTTCCAGATGACTGATATTCTTAATGAAAATTCCCAGGCGTGCGGCCGCAGCCACCGCCGCAACCACCGCGGTTGGAGTAGCAAGCACTATAGCGCAGGGACAGGCAATGACCATCAAAGTTATCACCCTCTCCATACTTTGCGTAAACGACCAGGTAACTACCGCCAGCATCAGGATCGTCGGGGTATAGTAGCCGGCGTAGCGGTCAATAATGCGGACGATCGGAGTCCGGGAGCTTTCCGCCGCCAGGATCATATCCTTGACCTTTCCCAAGGTAGTGTCCTCGCCGATCTTGGTAACTTCCATTTCAATCTGCCCGGTAAGGTTCTGGGTTCCGGCAAAAACATCATCGCCGACGGCTTTATCAAGCGGCAGGGACTCACCGGTAATGGAAGCCTGGTTAACCGCGCTTTCGCCTTTCAGCACCCGGCCGTCAACCGGGAAATTTTCACCGGGACGAACGCTGATAATATCACCGACCTTGAGTTCAAGAGCCTGTACCTCGACTTCACGGCCGTCAACGATCTTTCTGGCCGTATTCGGAGTAAGCTTTACCAGTTCTTCAATAGAGCGCTGGGCGCCGCTGGCGGTTCTGGATTCGATAATGATCGTCGCCAGCAGGAAAAACGCGATAATCCCGGCAGTCCGGAAATCACCGCCGACCATCGCGGCAAGGATCGCCAGAGCAACCAGTTCGTTCATATAAACCTGGCCTTTGACCAGATCTTTGATGGCGGTAAAAACAATTGGGAAAGCCAGCGCCACCGCTCCGATAATCGCGCTGAAACTGGCCGCAAAAGTCTGTTCCGGCAAAAGCCATCCCAGAATATAAGAATTGACGATAAAGAAACCGCCGGCAACAGCTATCCCGACCTTACCCATGGAACGTTCGTGAGCGACACCCTCGGAGATAGTTCCGCAAACCGGGCAGGTCATGCCTTTGCCGTGCTGGCGTTTATGTTCGGATCCGGCATGATTGTGTTCCTGACACTGCTGATCATGAGTATGTTCTATAGTCATTTTCATGCCCCTTCGTTTGAGTCTTCATTTTTTTGTTTAATCAATTCAGGATTGATCTTTATCCGCACCTGCTGCTGCTTGCCTTCAGGCGGGGTGTTGATGATATATTTCTGCGAAATTTTATCAAGCACCTCGGATAAGGTCTTGTTATACAGGCCTATCAGAACCGTATCTGGACTCCGTTTATATTCTTTGTAAATACTTTCGAAAGAAACGCTGTCGGCTTTCGCCTGAGATACCACGGAAGTTTTGTAAACCGTGGCGTCAGCTTTGATCTGCGCGATTTTTGTCTGGACATTATTTTCTTCCCGCACCTTGTATTCCTTCGCCTTGTCCACCAGTGCGGAGGCAGCGGTACCGGCATTCGTAACCGCGGTAAACGCATCTTTAGTCTTCAGCGGCGGAGCGACATTATTAAGGTCAAGCCCGATAATTTCAACCCCGCAGTTCATTTTAGCGACATTTTTGCGGAGCAGGCTCAATACCCGGTCCTTATAGAGCAGTTTCTGCTTGGTCAGGATATCATCAACCCGCATCGACGCAGTCACGTTTATCACAGCGTCATGAAGCAGGGAAGTCAGCATTGTCTGAGGCCCGCAGGTGCCGGGAATTTCGCTTTCTTCAATTTCGTGCGGGCCCAGCGGGTTTTTCGGCCACGAGGTATTTTCATAATAATTTTTCGGACTGACAATCCGGTAATTTATCGCCCATTCAGTATGGATGATATTAGCGTCGCCGGTAATCAGGTAGGCATCCTGTCCGGGGACGAGCGGACTGCCCTGCGGAGGCTGCCCCGGTATCCGGGGGCGTTGGGCCGGCAGAAAATCAACCGGCAGGATTTGCCGGTTGGTCCTGAAAGTAATAAAGCGATGCACCG
>JAQUOK010000306.1 GCA_028717165.1 Victivallaceae bacterium
GTTCAAATTCATGGATGTCGCTGAAAGTTATCCCGCGGATGAAGCGCTTATCGCGGAATGTTTCCCGGCGGCCGCTCATCTGAAGTCGGATCTGCCCAAAGAAGCTTTGGAAGGCGGTATGGAAATCCTCCGGGAAGTGATTGCGCAGCAGTTGCGGCAATGGCTGGATACCGGTTATGAAATAACTCTTTTAGGGTTGGATGAAAGCGCCGGACAGCACATTTGCGACTGGTGCGCCGAGTTCAAGCTGGACTTCACCGGAATAGCGCTGGATACCTGTAAACTGCCGGGCGGAATGATCTTTCCCGGACGGAAAATTGTTTTTCTGGTTGAGCGGGAGCTTTTTACCGCCGATATTTTCCGGCGGAAATCCTCCCTGCCGCCGGTCAGGGAAAAAGAAAAAGTCACCGCCGAGCAGGAAGCCGCGGTTTGCGCTGACCTGGATGAAGGCGATTATGCGGTGCATCTGCTGCATGGTATCGGCCGGTTCGAGGGGATCCGCGAAATGACCTTGCGGGGAGTTACGCGGGAAGTAATGGTCCTGGAATACCGTGACAACGCCCGGCTTTATGTTCCTATGTACCAGGCCGGGCTGGTTTCCCGTTATATCGGTTCGCAGGCCAAAGTTTCGCTGGACAAACTCGGCGGACGGCGGTGGCTGAATACCAAAATCGGAACCGCGAAGGCTATCCGGGATTTTGCCGCCGATCTCCTGCATTTTCAGGCCATGCGGGATACTTCTTCCGGAACCGCTTTCGGGAAAGATTCTCTGGAACAGCGCATATTTGAGGATGCTTTTCCGTTCGAGCCCACCCTTGACCAGGCGCGCGCGATCGACGAAATAAAAGCGGACATGCGGAAGCCCCGGCCGATGGACCGGCTGTTGTGCGGAGATGTCGGCTATGGTAAAACTGAAGTGGCGATCAGGATGGCTTTCAAGGCGGTCAGTGCCGGATATCAGGTAATGTTCCTGGCGCCGACGACAATTCTGGTGCAGCAGCATTACTACAGTCTGCTGGAACGTTTTGCGGAATACCCCTATACTATAGAAATGCTCAGCCGTTTCAGGAGCAGGCCGGAGCAGAAAGAGATACTGAAAAAATTAAAGAGCGGCGGCATTGACATTATTGTCGGAACCCACCGGCTGTTTCAGGATGATGTCCATTTCGCTAAGCTCGGTCTGGTTATCGTCGACGAAGAACAGCGTTTCGGGGTAAAGCATAAGGAAAAGATCAAACGTTTCAGGGCTTCCGTTGACGTTCTGACGATGTCGGCCACTCCTATTCCGCGGACTTTATATATGGCTATGGTCGGGGCCCGGGATCTAAGTACGATAATGACTGCTCCCGGCGCCCGGCTGCCGGTAAAAACCAGCATAGCCCCGTATGATGAGGAATTTATCTGCGACTGCATCCGAAACGAAGTCAAACGCGGCGGCCAGGTCTTTTTCATTCATAACCGTGTGCAGAGCATTGAAGGCGTATTTGAGAAATTCACGAAACTGCTGCCGGATGTCAGTTTCGCGATAGGGCACGGCCAGATGCGCGAAGAAAACCTCGAAGAAACCATGGCCCGGTTCCTGGCCGGAAAGACCGATGTCCTGATCTGTACGACCATTATCGAATCCGGACTGGATATAGCGAACGCCAATACGATCATCATCGAACGCGCCGACCGTTTCGGGCTGGCGGAATTATATCAGCTCCGCGGCAGGATCGGACGCTGGAACCGGCAGGCTTACGCATATCTGCTGCTGCCCAAACACAATGTTATCAGTTCCGACGCCAGAAAACGCCTGAGTGCGATCAGGCGCTATACCCATCTCGGCGCCGGTTTCCGTCTGGCTTTGCGGGACCTGGAAATCCGCGGCGCCGGAAACCTTCTGGGTGCGGAGCAGAGCGGACATATTAATGCGGTGGGATTTGACCTGTACTGTCAACTGCTGCGTTCGGAAATAGCCGGAATCCAGGGCAAAGAGGTCGAATTCCTTCCGGAGGTCGATATAAATATAGATTTCATTCATTTTGCGCATGATGCTCCTGAAAATTCTCTTGCCGCCGGTTTCCCGCCTGAATTTATTCCCAGTGAAAGACTGCGTATCGATGCCTACCGCCGCCTGGCGGCGCTCAGTTCCGAGGGAAAGATCATGGAATTCACCGAGGAGCTCGAAGACCGCTTCGGCAATTTGCCGGAACCGGCGAAGAATATGCTTGACGTGACTCTGGTAAAAATCTTTGCAGCCAGGAAAGGTTATACTGCCGTACACGTGGAAAACGGAAAAGTTTCGTTTAAAACTTCCCGGAAAGTTTACCGCAGGAACGGGGTGCTGCCTGTAATAAATTACAAAAATTCGCCTGGCGTACGCCTGAAAAACCTGTTGGATATAGCCCGGCTGCTTTGTCCCGTAGACGAAATAGAATAAATTGAACATCGAATGAATAATACAAAACGAAACTCTCAACTGATAGCTGAATTATGCATAATTTTATTTTCTTTCTGTTTTGTTTAATATTGCTGTTGCCGGCGGCGTGCGCGCCGGAAAAAAACGTGATTCCGGTTTTTGATGAACGGAATGCCTGGCGCCTGACGGGTGAACTGGTTGCTTTCGGGCCGCGCAGTTCGGGAAGCGACGCCAATCTGAAACAGGCGGAATTTATCGCGAAAACCGCTGAAAGCTATGGGGCTTTGATTTCGCGGCAGGAATTTAGGCGGACAACTCCGGCCGGTCCAATACGGTTTGTCAACGTGGAGGCCGTAATTCCGGGGAAACGCAGTGATTTCATTATTGTCGGCAGCCATTTCGATACTAAAAAACTGCCTCCCGGAATAAAATTCGAGGGCGCTAACGACGGCGCTTCAAGCACGGCTGTGCTGCTGGAGCTTATCCGCGCCGTAAAACATTCCGGGGTCAAGCCGGAATATACCTTGAAGTTCGTTTTTTTTGATGGCGAAGAGTGTTTCAACGAATATACTGATAACGACGGGCTTTTCGGGAGCCGTTATTACGCCCGGCAACTCAGTTTGCGGAACGAGGTGCGGCAGTGCCGGGCGGTAATCATCCTGGATATGGTCGGGGACAGGGATTTGAACATAACCCTGCCGCTTAATTCCGACAAACAGCTCTGCGGGCTGCTTTTTGAAGCCGCCGCGGAGGCCGGACACAGGAAATATTTCGACTATTTTTCCGGAGAACTGCTTGATGACCATATTCCTTTTAAAAAGCTGGGAATTCCGGTAATGGACATCATTGATTTTGAATTCGGGCCGGGTAATTCCTTTTGGCACACTTCTGAAGACCGTCTGAGTAACATGTCAGCAGAAAGTCTTAAAATTGTCGGTCAAACTGTGCTGAGACTTGTTTTTTTCGAAAAAATTTGGAAAAAAATGTAATTTATTAGAAAAATAAGGAAAAAGTTGTTTGCATTTGCATTTATGGTGCAATATACTTATTCAACTCTTAATTTACAACCTCAAGGAGACAAATATGAACGGATCAATGGTTCTAAGTGGTGTGGTAATGGTCGCCGCCCTCATCGGTATGATCATTTGTTCAAAGAAACAGAAGACTAATCCCGGAGCCCAGCCCATAGCGATTGCGCTGCTTATCGTTGTAATTATCAGCGGTATTTACATGCTGTATAAAAACAATATCTTCGGAAGCAGCAATGCAAGTATGATCGAATCTGAAAATCATTTCTATGCGTCGCAGGGCTATACGGTCGGTAAATTCATTGCCAAAAACATTCCCGGCGCGAAAGTGCTGGTTATTGAAAACGAAGACTTTGAAAAAAGCAAACGCGAACAGGCTTTTCTTGACGCGCTCAAGGAAGGTATGGGCAAAAATAATGTCAAAGCTGTCGCCCTGCAGATTTTAAATAAACCTCAGCGTCCCGCCGGGATGCCGGAAGATATGCCGATGATACCGGTTATGGAAATGATGACCAGCAAGGACTTTGACGCCACCATTAAAGCCAACGGCGACAGCAATGTCATAGTTTCCGTTATCGGTCTGCCGCGCGATGCCAGCAGTATGAAACTCTGGTCAATGTCCGCTTCCGCACGTCCGAAATTGATCCTTGTCGGCAGCGGCATGGGCGGTTCCGTCAAGATCGGGCCCGCAATCAAACAGGGTATGATCAGTGCGATTGTCACTATCAGCCCGACTGCTAAATTTGATGATGAAGGCGCGCCTTCCGCATTCGAGGACGCTTTCAAGAAACGCTATATCCTGATCGATAAAGACAATGTTGATAAAAACAAAGGTTCTTTGTAATCGTCAATTGATTCAGGGAATAAAAAAAACCGGAGGATTTTTCCTTCGGTTTTTTTATTATATGTAAACGATATTATCCGAAAATACCGGCTAAATCCACTTTAGAATTTACATCCAGCGCGATAAGGGTCTTGGTATATTTTATCCCTTCAACGTCACGGGTCATGTGTTTTGCTACGATGTCAGAAAGTTGTTTGTTGTCTTTTGCGCGTATTATTGCGACCAGGTCGTATTCTCCGGCTACAGTATAAACTTCAGTTATTCCGTCAATCTTTATCAGGCTCTCTACTACTGAATCGAGTTGAGAGCGCTTCGCATTGACCAGTACGATCCCAGTTACCATGGCGGACCTCCTTGTGAAGAATTAATATTTCCAAAGCTTAAATTATCCATACAATATCAGGACAGTAGTCTAATGCAAACAGTTTTCCGATTTATATTCAAGTTTTAAGGATATCTATAATAATTAAAAAATGCAATTTTTAGAGGTTCCCTTAAGGGTTAAGGATCAATTTCCGGCGAAAAACTTTCTCCAGCGGGCGATTTTTTCGGCGGTGTCCGTAGCGACGGGAGCGCTTCTTAAGGAAACCGGCTTTAGGCACCTGTTCATAA
>JAQUOK010000307.1 GCA_028717165.1 Victivallaceae bacterium
ATTCAGCCAATGCTGAACCGAACTCAAAACTTTTGAAAACCGAAACTGGGGTAAGTTAAAATGAAAATTCGTAAGCTCAAAATAATCAGAAAATCGTTAATTTAAACAAATTATGGGATGATAGTGAATTTTTTTCAGAGCTAAAACTATAAAAATGTAATAACAAAAAAAAGAGACTTTATTAATGACCAATACAAAGAAAAATAATCATGGGCCAAGGACATCTTCCGATGTAAAAAACGGAATGAAATTATCCTGCCTTGCTCTGGGGGAATTATTTTTTGGAGTATTGGTTGTTGATGAAGTTCATGGCGCTTGCGGCATGTTCACAGGAAGTCCGAACTGCTTCAACAGTCTGGAAGCTACTCCATTTGTCATGACATTTTTCAATATCTTGACCGGGTTCAGACCTCTCAACAGAGCGGTTCGTATGATTGTCATAGCAAGAGCTACGTTTGTTTTGCCGCGCGCTGTCATATTCCCGAAAGTAATTTTTCGGAAGATAACGGCGTTTCTGATTTTCTGTTCCGCCTAATTATTTGTTGGGGAAACGGCCGGATATTTGAGGAATACGAAAAGTTCGTTTTTGAATTTTATCGACCGTTTACGGATGTTGTCAGAATCATGGTGTGACAACGGTGCTTGCCGGAGAAGTTTACGGAATCGTTTGAGAATATCTTTCCTGCCGGAACGGTATTCATCGGGAGTTAACGCAGTATGTTGATTATAGAAAAAAATAGCATCTTTAAGAAGTACCTTGACTGCACGGAGAAACACCTCCGAGTTCAAGGGAAGCCTGTTTTTAAGCAGTTCCCTGATGTCACGCAGCAAATGGACAAGGCATTTCTGCTTGGCGAACGCTCCGATTTTGCTAAGGTAAGCGCTCCAGAAGTCAGTAATGAGCACGCTGTTGTAAAACTCTCCGAGATGGTCAATAACAACTTTGGAACCACGGCTCTCGTCAATATGGAAAAAGGCAATGTCAGGATTAGTGAAAATCCAAAGCCAGTCTCGCTTCCAGCCGGTCTCATCAACATGAATGAACGGGGTATTCGGCAGAGACTGTTTCAACGCTTCGTACAGCGGCTTGCCTTGTTTGGAAATATGGTTGTCAAATCCTACCAATGCTCCGGGGGACAGCGTCAGGTTCCCGAAACATTGCAGTGCAAGTCGAGTACCGTTATAAGAAGATTTGACTTCGTGACGCATGAAAGATGTTTTTGCTCTGACGTCGGGCTCAATGAAAGCGTTGGGAATTTCGTTTTCGCCCCAGCCGTGTACGACTTTTTTACAATTTCTACACCAGTAATAAAGGTGAACAAAACACGTCGCGGTAAGTTTGCCGTCCTCAAGGTCTTCCTGAATATGCTCGGTTGTGTGGTTGCACGGAGAAATATCCTCGCTACCGCAAAACGGACAGACATCGAGGTAAACGTCAACGGTTTTATCAATCTGCATGGGATTTCTGCGGAACCAACCCGGATGGCCGATCGGAGCGCCGCGTTTCTTCGGATTTTCAGGCGGTTCTTTCTTTTTGCGCTTTTTGAACGGAGCCTGGAGCGCTTCAGAGAGTTCGTTTTCAAGATTGGCTTTATCGTCTTCAAGTTCCTTTACGCGAGCCTGAAGCTTCATGGCCTGCCGGTTGGCAATGTCCATGGAAAATTCAAGTTCATCAACTCTTTGCCGGAGATATTCCCGTTCAGTCAAAACAACGTCAGGGGCTTCACCGTTGAGAAATACGCAAAAATTCTGAAACGGACAGTGGGGACTTTTAATATGCTTCCGGTTATTACCGGGTTGTCTGTCTTGCCAGGACACTTTGAATGTCTATTATAAAAAAGTTGGAATATCAAAAAACGAGAAAATATGCTCGGTTAATCCCGAACGCAACAAATAAATATTTCTATGATAGTGTTCATATATACATTGTCAACAGCAATTGAGAAAAATGGAGGTATTTCATCAAAAAAACAGCGAAAATTTTGAAATTAAGAACAAACGATCCAGAAAAAAACGTTTTTTTCTGGATGAAACAACTTTAACAAAAATAAATACCACAATTACAACTTCAGGAACACGAAAATGTCTATCCAACTGAAAACTGGCGAGAAAATATTATTTATTGGTGACAGCATCACCGATTGCGGCAGACGTGCCGCGGAAATGCCATATGGCTCTGGCTATGTTAAAATATTTCGGGATATGTTTCTTGTCAGAGAACCGGAAAAGCGAATTGAAATTATTAACAAAGGGATTGGCGGAAATACTGCGGAAGATTTACGCAACCGCTGGTTTGACGACATGCTGCATTTCAAGCCGGAATGGCTTTCCATAAAAATAGGCATTAATGACCTGCACCGTTTTTTGCGGGGAACTGAAGGAAACTACCCGGTGGAAAAATTCAAAGAGATTTATGATGAAATTCTCAGTAAAACCATCAATTCTTTGCCAGAAATAAAGATACTGTTAATAGATCCGTTCTATATCAGCCGTGATACCATTGCCACCTCTTTCAGAACGAAAGTGCTGGAGATTCTCCCGCACTATATAGCGGTTGTCCATGATATGAGTGAAAAGTACAATACCCGGCTAGTGAAGACCCATGATGTATTTCAAAATCTGCTGAAATATTACGAGACGGATATATTTTGCCCGGAACCAGTGCATCCTAACCAGACCGGACATTTGGTAATTGCCGAGGAAATTTATCAGGCACTAAGCTAATTTGAGAAAAAACGGAGGTGTTTTATTGAGAAAAAAATTCTGAAATTAAGAACAAACGGTCCGGGAAAAAACGTTTTTTCCCCGGATAAGACAACTTTTACAAACTAAATAAATACAAAGGTTTTAAACTGAGTAACTGTATCTTCTTATACGTTACAAATTATCGTAATGACTCCTCAAAAGAAGCTGTGCAAAACTTAATGGCAAGCTTGTTGAGATTATTGAAATTGGAAGGAATAAAAAACTGCATGCAAATGGTTCCCGCTTTTACTATCGATTTCAAAAACAACAAAGGAAAACTATTTCTGATCAGAATGCCGTAATAATATATTAATCAAATAAATAGGAAGGTATAGCGAGATACAAATAAGGTCAAAAGAAATTACTGGGTAGAAAGAATTATTATGCAAACTACATAAAATAGGAAATTTAACGATGAATAAAAAATACCACTTTTTGTTTTTGCTTAGTCTTTTTTGTCTTTTTACAGAAAATATTGCTTGGAGCACGCTCCCAGACAATAAGATAAATGGTAAATATTATTTAAGTCAGAGTCCATGGTCCGGAGCTATTACCACCGCGATTAATGATGTTAATGCTTTAGATACCCAAGTCACTTTAGTGATCGACTGCGACGCAAATTTAACTTACTCCCGCACCGTAGATAAAGAAGTTGTTATGGAATTCATTTCCGGCTCTAAAATTACTATTCCAGACACGCGGATCCTTACCATAAACGGTTCTATTATTGCCGGAGCATATCAGATTTTTATTGACAATACCAGTAATGGCTACGGCGTGCAAGGTGATGCACAAATTAAAAATGTACTTCCGGAATGGTGGGGAGCAGCCAGAAATATCGTAACTGACAGTTCTGCGGCAATAACAATGGCTGTGAAATTTGCTCAAGGAGGTTCAAGTTCCCGCAAATCTATCCTGTTTGCAGATGGTTCTTATTATATAAACTCGCCTATTCCACTGGCTGGCAGTGCCTCCATTGAAATAAAAGGAACCGCTTATTATAATTCAAGGATAGTCGCTAATGCCGTTATCGAGAGTGTTTTTGACATGTCGGATAATTCTGGATATTTCCAATATGCTTTTACAAATATAGTAATCAACGGAAACAGTAAAGCTGATTATGGTATTTATGGTGAAACTGTCAGTTACTTGAAATCTAACAAGATAGTAGTATATGGAGCCCTAAAAGCCGGAATATCCATAGGAACAGGTTTCTGCACTAATTTCATCAATTGTGAAATCCTAAATAACGGTAATGCGTCAAATTTTGCAAACGGATTGGAATTCAGAGGCGGTAGCTATCATAATGCCGTAAATATTATTGCCTGCAAACTCGTTAACAATACAGGTTTCGGGGTCTTAGCTGCAAGTACATGTTTATTCAATGTCTTAGGATGTACAATTGAAGGCAATGATGCCTGTGGAATCGGGATATGTGCCGGCAAGTCTGTGAATATAACTGACAATTACTTTGAGCTTAACGGCAGAACCGGCTTCACAACAAGCGCAGATCAGGATCAGGTCACAGTTCAGTCTCATATATTCTTTAACGGAGCTGTTGGTTATACCTCGCTCGGCGCCGGTTATTCAGTAAATGGAGTCAAGGTCAGTGGAAATTATTTCACCAACGACGGCTACAGCACGCCTGACTGTTTTATTTACGCTGCGGGCTTATACAATGCCCAAATAGAAAATAACCATCAATCTGCCGTTGATACAGGTCAGGAGTTATATACCAAAAGAAACTGGCCGACATATAGTTACAGAAATGTTTCTTTAAACGGGCAGAAGTTTTACTATGCACCAGATGTAACAATCAATGATTCCGTGCAGATAGAGGGCCTTAATTATATATCCTCCAAATATCCGGCAACAGTAAAAGTCATAGCAACCGGTCAGGATGGTTCCGCAAATATGTCATTTGAAATCAATGTTCTGATTAAAGCGGATCTGACAATCGGCGGCTATGCCTACAGCAATCAAATAAATACGTCTATGAGCACTGCTCCAACAATCACTAATGGCAGTTTAACTTTGAACAATCTGCCGGCTGGGGATTGGACATTTGTCTACACGGCAAGTTCTGTAAAAATAGAATAAATAACAGCATTGACAAAAATAAAGGCAAAAAATGTTAAC
>JAQUOK010000308.1 GCA_028717165.1 Victivallaceae bacterium
GCCTGAAAAACAGCAGGAAAATAAACCGGTTGTTGACTTGGGCTATTGGAGCCTGGGATTTATGGCCGTTTTTGCCCTTTTCTGGGGGCTGGGATATTACGCGCTCTGGGGATCCGAGGACCGCTGGGCTGAGATCGTCCGTGAAATGATGCTCAATAAGGATTTTCTGCATCCCGCGATAAACGGGCAGGTTTATTTTGACAAGCCCCTCCTGTCTTATTGGCTGATCGCCGCGGTAGCGTATCTTTTTGACAACCTGGATGAATTCATCGTCAGGATGCCGAGCGCCCTGACTGCTCTTGCGGCCGTTTTCGGTACGGTTTATATCGGGCGGAAGTTATTCGATCGCCAGACCGGGCTTACCTCCGGCTGGATACTGTTATCCTCGTTCGGGTTTTTGTTCTGGGGGCGCAGCGCGGCGGCGGATATAGAAAATCTTGCGGCGATAGTTCTGGCCGTCGCCTGGTTCATGGCGCGCGAAGAGAAAGCCGGTTTCTTTTCCTATCTATTGTTTTATCTGGTCTGTTTTCTCGGCGCCATGACCAAAGGCCTGCCCGCGGTTGTGGTTCCGCTGCTGGTTGTAACACCTTATCTGTTAATGGAAAGCCGTTGGAAAAAACATCTCAGGTTTTCCAATTTTTTTGCGTTTCTTATTGGCGGGGCGATATATTTGCTGCCTTTCTATCTGGCTGCGCGCCTGGAGATGCCGGCGCATTATTTTACCCCGATAAGCAATCTGAACGGACTTGAACTCGTCTGGCAGGAAAATATTCTGCGCATTTATGACCCTCTCGATCACAATGAAGAATACTGGTTCTGTTACTTCTACCATATTCCGCGTATTATAGCGCCGTGGATAGTATTTTTCATACCTGCCGTGATAACGGTTGGCATGCGCTGGAAGAAACTTGATAAAAACGATAAATGGCTGAGCTGGGCGACCCTACTTGTTTTCATAGTTTTTTCCGCCTCAAGTTCGCGCCGATGGTATTATATTCTGCCGATAGCGCCGTTCTGCGCGGTGATGGCGGCGCGTTTCCTGTGTACGTCTTTCCGCGAGGATTGGGAAAGACTGGTCATTGAGGTTGTCCGCTGGGTGATTGTCGGAGTGGCGATAATAGAAGCCATCAGTATTGTGTTCGCTTCTTTGTGGAAGCAGTTGTTTGATATTGATCTGCCCTGGACGCTGCTTATCAGTATTCCGGTTTTCGGTATTATCACGCTGGCGGTAATGTTTATTGACGAACGCGGAGACCGCCGGCAGCTGGCTTATTTTACCGGAATGCCGGAATCGGTTGCCGCCATTATTCTCGGCGGTACGATCATAATCTGCGGAATGTTCAGTTTTCAATTCCCGTCAATCAACAAATTCCGGAGCGAAAAACCTTTTGCTTTGAGGATGAAGAATGAACTGATCAATATCAGGCCGGAAAATATTATCTTTTATCCTAAAATTCCGGTTAAACTGATTTTTTATATGAATTTCAGCCGTCCTGCCCATGTAGTTACAAACGTGGAAGATATGCGGGAAATAATAAAAAGCGCGACTGGTAAAATCGCCATAGTGTCGTATAATAGAGAAAAATACTTCAGGGAACTGAAAAAAGTTATTCCCGGAAAGATCATTGATAACCCGAATTATAAGGAAGAACTTGTGCCTTTTGAAGACAGGAAAAAAGCCCGTAAACTTTGCGTCTGGCTGCTTAACAACAAATGAGGAAAACAATGACTGCTAAGAATATGAGTAAATACGAAGTGAACTGTTTTTCGGTGGTGGTTCCGGTATATAACGAGGAAGGATGCATTCAGGAACTCATAGACCGTACTTTGAAAGCCTGCGGGGAAACCCAAAAGAAATTCGAGATCATTCTGGTTGATGACGGCAGCGAGGATGGTACGGTTGGCATACTTCAGGCTGCGTCCGCGAAACATGAAGATGTGATCATAAGCTGTATTCTGAATCGTAATTACGGCCAGCACAGTGCGATTATGGCGGGTTTCTCGATCGCCCGCGGCGATCTGGTGGTGACTATTGACGCTGATCTGCAGAATCCGCCGGAAGAAATTCCGCGGCTGGTGGCCAAGGCGGAAGAAGGTTATGATGTGGTCGGTACTATCCGGCAGAACCGCCAGGATACTTTTTTTCGCCGCTATGCTTCGAAAGTGGTCAATAAAATTGCACAGAAAGCTACCGGCGTCAACATGAAGGATTATGGCTGCATGCTGCGCGCCTACCGGAAAAACATCGTCAAAGCCATGCTTGAATGCCGCGAGAACAGTACGTTCATTCCCGTACTGGGCAACAGTTTTGCCCGTTATACCTGTGAAATTGACGTCGGGCATAATGAGCGGGCGGTAGGCGAATCGAAATATTCCATATGGAAACTTTTTAATTTGCAGTTCAATCTCCTGACCTGCATGACAACTTTTCCGCTGCGCATACTGAGCATAATCGGCGGCTTTATTTCCGGTATCGGCGTACTGCTCGGCATCTATATTCTGATAATGCGTTATTTGAGAGGCGAAAGCTGGGCGATGCAGGGAGTGTTCACGCTTTTCGCAATCCTCTTTTTCATCTGCGGTTTCCAGGTTACCGCCATGGGAATTGTCGGCGAATACATCGCGCGTATTTATACTGACGTTCGCGCCCGGCCCCGTTATTTCATAGAAGAAGTTCTGGGAAGAAAAAAAGAAAAGAAATAAGCTATCGAACATCGAACGAAAAATACTGTAACCGTTTTTAAGCGGGGCAGTAAAGCCGACGCGTACAATTGTACGCGAGGCTGAAACTGACGAAGAGTATGGACAAAAGAGACTGTAAGCTTTTATCGGGAAAAATATTTTTAAAGCAACTTTTTTATGAGAAATATAAGAACAAGCTGAAAAGCTGGCAATAAAAAACCGGCGTTTGATAAAATAAGTGACTGAACTCTAATTATTTAAAAGGTTTTTCAGTAACGACTATGCTAACGTCTCCTGTTCCCCTATGGAGAACTTTTTCAATGCCGGGTTGAGCCCGGTTTTTTACTTTTCTACGGTATACTTCAGGGTGACGACAAGCTTGATCGCTTTTTCAAGCGAATCCGTATTGTATATGCCGTCACCGGAGGTTTCCGTGGAAAGAGGCGCGGTGATTTGAATAACACCCTGTTGAGCCCAGACTACTTTACCGGTTTCGGCGCCGCTGTTTTTCGCGATAGTCTGTGCCCTGAGCCGGGCGTTTTCCGTAGCTTGGGCGAGCAGTTCAATCTTATACTTGTTCAGGTCGGAAATAAAATATTCGGGGGAGTTTACGTCAATTTCAATACCCTGAGCCAGCAGGGAATTAAGTTCTTTATGTTTCTGCCGAATCAGCTCCACGTCGTTTGATTTTACCGTTACGTCCTGCTGCTGGACATAATAAAGTATTTCGTTCGTCTCCTTGCCTTTTTCCTTTTTGTATATTTGCGAACTGCATACGTTATGCGGCGTAATTTCATTGTCGTTGAAACCGTATTTTTTAAGTTCGGCAAGGGCGGTCTGCATTGAGCGGTTCAGCAGTTTGTAACAAGCTGCCGGGCTGGTTTTGGTTCTCGCCGTGATCCGGAACCTGAAAAATCCCACATCCGACTTGACTATTTTTTCGGCAAAGCCTTTTACGCACAGCAGCTTGTCTTTTTCAAGCTTGATAAAGAAACGGGAAAGAGTACAGGCTGAAATTATCAAAGCGGCGGCGATAATAAGCGCTAAAACGATAACGTGGCGTAATCCGAAATTTTTCTGCATGGCGACCTCCCCGCAATTATTTTTTTAGTGCCAGGGGCAGACTTGCTCCGGCATATGTGCTGTGATCTCTTGTTCCGTCAAGGGGTTTTGTCACGGCGCGAGCCGCACCTGCGACTTAAACTAACTCTTTTTTCAAATCTTCTATTTTGGCTTTGCAGGTTTTCTCGACTGAATCACGCAGCTTTTCGACGCGCTTTGCGAGATATTCCAATTCTTCTTTTGTGATACTGTAATCTTTCTTGTAACGGGCGTCGATGTAAGCGTCTTTCAGTAATTGGAAAAGACGTTCTTCTTCGGCGCTTTTCCTCGGAAAAATTTTCAGAAACTCCGGATAATAAGCCGCGGCTGTCGTGCCGAGTTTTTCTATGTTATGGAGTTTCGGGCGGTAACCTGAAGCCGTCAGGATTATCGCACTATAAAAACGCTCCGTTGCCTGATGAAGTTCAAACGCAGCGATTTTGTAACTTTTCCTTTTCATATTCGCTTTAAAACTTGTAAAAAACTCATTTGCGCTTTCGAACCACTGCTCAAAATCTTCTTCCGCTATTTCCAGCCGGCGCACAGGGTCGATTTTACGTTTTCTTTCGAGCTTATAATTACCTGAATTGTAAAGTAAGACGCCTTCTTTTTTAATGTCGGAGAAAAAGTAACGTCCTTCCCGGAGGCCGGTATTTACATATTCTATGTCATGGCTGATAATCTCCAGCGGCGTACGTTGACTCCGTAAAGCTCCGTAATATTCTTTTTCCGCCTGTGTCCAGAGGTTCGAATTGCGCGCGGTTTCCCAGTCTTCAGTAATGACCAGAATATCGAAATCGCTTTTGTAGGTGTAGGTGATATGGTCTTCGACGTATTCGTCATCGACCCAGTCGCCGCGGGCGTGACTCCCGAACAGGATAATAAATTGTGTTTGCGGGGCTTTTTCCAGAATGATCGACCTGAGCCGTCTAAGCTCCTGTTTTTTATTTAAAGGAAGATGTGCCAGTGATTTTTTCATAGAGAAAATCTACCGCCATGTCGCGGATTGACAAAGCTTCCGGAGAATAAAATCTGAGTTTTTTCACGCTTATATCCCGGCAGGTTTGCCGGGATAAAAGTGCGGCGAAAA
>JAQUOK010000309.1 GCA_028717165.1 Victivallaceae bacterium
TCGGAAAATTTCTCGACCACCACTGAAAGCAAATACAAAATGCATTCCCGGAAACACCCCTGCCAGCCGTTTTTCATACGGCGATATGCCGACGGCCCCAGCAAATCCGAAAAGCGGTCGAACAGTTACGGCTACCGAGGATCTTTGATTTTTATCATCAGTTGCCTCCCAGGTAAATTTGTAATTAGAAATGTAACAATAATAATATAGCAATAACTAATAAAAATTCAATTAATATAAAGGAAAACAAGCTCATTTTTTGAAAATTTATCAGGAGAGAGGCTAAAAAAGGCGTTTGAGACTTCCGTCCGATTACCTTATTCAACAAAAAAAATTAATTTTATCGGATATCTTATTGACAAAAACGCTTTTATGCTGTATAATATATATTGTGATAAATGCATAACATATAATACATTTAATCATGACAAATGCGCAATGCCTGACTGACAAGCGAAATCGGCCTTTTCCGGCAACAAAACAGGAAGAAAGGCGGAAACGCTATTGCTATTCGGAATTGATACAAGTATAATCATTACAGGAAGAGTTTCGATGGTGATATTCAGCCGGACGCGCCGTAGCGGATATGCAAGGTTGATAAAATTTTTGATGAAACCAAAACAATTACAAGGAGGTTTAAAATGAAAAAGCAAATGTTTCAGACAAAATGGAGTTTTACACTCATTGAATTGCTCGTTGTGATCGCCATCATCGCAATCCTCGCCTCCATGCTGCTGCCTGCCCTCAGTCAAGCAAGGGAAAAAGCCAAACAAATCCAATGTATAGGAAACCTTAAGCAGAACTATTTGGCTCTTTCAGGCTATTCATCCGATTTTAACGGTTATCTGCCTGCGCCATATCTGGGCGCTATAGGAGAAGTATGGGCTAAAGTTATTTCAGATCTTCATTACGTAAGCAATAATAACATCTTCTATTGTCCGTCATATACTCCCAATAAACATGAAAACGGCTTTTCCATTACAGATTTTACAAGAACCTACGGCATGGTCGTAATCGGCGCCAGCTTAAGTGCGTGGCGGGATAATTTTATCCGGCTGGACAATAAGAATTATGATACTTCCAGTTTTTTTATCCTTGCGGATTCCAAAACCGGGGAAGGTTCCAGTCCTAATACTCAGTCATACGATATATTGGCGGGAACCGGATACCGGGAATCAAGAACCATTCATCTTCGCCATACGAATAGGATCGGTAATGTCCTTATGCTGGACGGCGCAGCACTGGGCAAAAAAAGCGATTTCTTCACTTCCTGCGGTTACCCGTACTGGGTTTCTTATTGAGCTTTTTATCACTTTTGTTTTCCAATTACAAAATAATCTCAGCTGGTTTTCATCACAGAAAACTTTCCTCTAAGGTTACGCAAATATGACATCTTCCCCCAAATTAAAAGTTAAAACCATCTTTACAGATATTGATATGACCTTGACCGCTCCCCGGACGGCGGGGATGGAACTAGTGCCGGACGAATGCCTGGCAGCCCTGATTTCCGCACAGAAAAAAATGTCTCTTGAGAAAGCCGGAAAAACAGTGCAGGAATTTCAACGGAGTAATTACCGGAATATGGCCGGGAACTACTGGCCTTTCGGGCTTCTGGATCAACTCGGCATTGCCCAGTCTCTGTTGTGGGATGAAGTCGCGCGTTGTGCCGGACAGCTTCACTACGTATTTCCCGACGCGAAAAAATTCCTGATCAGACTGAAAAGGGATTATCCGCAAATCAGGATATATCCCGCCACCACCAATCCGGGAATGGTGATTTATGCTAAACTTTCGGCCGGGGGCAAGGATTTGGCAAACGAAACCGGCTCCAGATATCTGGACGGGGCTTTCGGCGGCGAAGAGGTGGTTCCCGGCGGCAAATCATCAAGTCATTTTTTTACGGCCCTGCTTGAGCGAACCAACGCGGATCCTGAAACGACCTTAATGATTGGAGATGACCCGGAAAAGGATTATCGTTTACCCGAAGCCGCCGGAATAAAACAGACGGTGCTCGTCAGACGCGGCCGGCAGGATGACATTGTTTACCGGGCGGGCGGCCCGATATATCTCAAATCTCTGGAACCGGTATTCGACATAATGGAACCGCCGGTTTGAAATTCGACCGATATGAACAAAACTTTTAATAAAACCCGAAGGAGGGAAGGCAATGGCTACTGTATCAAAACAACTGGTCGTGATATCCGTTTTATTGATGACGGCAGGACAAACCGCAATTGGCAATAATATGACCCCGCAGGATAAAAAAGTTTATTTCTTTAAACCGCAGTTCCTGAAACTGAGAGGCTGTATCCTGAAAAATGACCGGATATATCCCGGCCCCGCCGTTTATCAGGAGAACAACGAAAATATCTGGCTGGAAGCGGAAGATTTCAGTTTGGCCGGGGGAAAAACCGTCATTCTTGCCAAGCCGACGGCGTCCGGCGGCAAATGTATCGCCTCGATCCAGGATGCCGAATACCCGCTTATCATAAACAAGCCCGGAAAATATTATCAATGGGCCAGAGTGCATTTTACAAGCGGGCAAAAGAAATGGCCCCATACTCAAAGCGTTGACAATGCTCCTAAACAAAAACTATACGACGATATCATAGGAACTAATGTCGGCAAATGGCTTTGGCTGAAAGGCGGCAGTTACGATTTTACCAAAGGGCTCAGCATATTCCGTTTTGATTTATGGCCCGGAAGTAACCAGAGAGTGAAGATAGATAAATTGCTTTTTACCTGCGATCCCGGTTTTATACCACGGGATATGGGAGAAAAATCCGTCAGGAGCAGACTATCCGGAATTGCGGAGATCGAAACGTATGACTATCATCCTTCATCCGTCATTAAATGGATGAACGTAAACCTGGAAAGTCCCGTAAAGGAGTATACCGTCTATTATTCGGCCGATTCAGGAAGCAACTGGCGAAAAGTCGTTTCCGGGAAAACGCTTTCCGGGATAAAGACCGGAGCCGACGGCAAAGACAAAATACGGTTCAAATTGGTTTTTGAAGGAATATCTTCGCAAACAACCCCCTTAATAGAAGAACTGCGCCTGGAATACATTTCCGCGCCGGATGGCATCGTCAGCATCTCCAATGGAGTTTTTACTATCGGATTCGACAGGCAAACCGGGATATTGCGGCAGTTGAAAAACAAAAAAACTTCGTTTATCTGCGAGGAGTTCGCCTGTTACCCTTTTAAACTGTACTATCGTAATCCCAAAGAAAAAATAAGACTGCTTCCGCCGCCGGACAAGTTCGTTATAGAAAAATATTCCAAAGATTTTCTGGCGGGCAGGTATGCCTTTTCCGACTGGAACATAACCGTCAGGGTAACCCTGAAAATGACTGAACTCGTTTGTGAATGCCATATAGAAGTAACAAACGATTCGCAAAATGACCTTGTCGGGGTGGAATATCCCTTTCTGCCGGTTACGGTCGGGGAAACGGGCCGAGATGATATCCTGATCTATCCGAGAGTTCAGGGCGACTATATTGAAAACCCGGTAAATGCGGGCGGCGCGGAATATTTCTATCCGGGCAGAGCCTCGATGCAATGGATGGACATATACGATAAACAGGGCGGCTTGTACCTGGCAAGTTACGATAAAACTATTCAGGGCACCTCAATCACGGCGTTGCCGTTTCCGATTGATTATAAAGCCTGCCTGGGAATGAGTTTCAAGAAACACAAGCTGATAACTCCCGGAACAAAATGGTGCTCGGAACCTTATGCCGCAGCCCTGCATGACGGCGATTGGCATTGGGGAGCCGACCGTTACCGCGAATGGTGCGGGTCGTGGATGTTGAAACCTTCCATTCCGGCATGGGTGAGAGCGAGCGACGGCTGGATGGGCTGGATGCTGCGGGATAACCGGGGCAGTTTCCGGAAACAGTTCTCGGAATGCGCGGCCGTCGCGGATGAACTGGGGCTCCGGCATTTGGAGTTCTGGGGGCAAATGATGAAAGACAGCCGGGGCCGGGTCGGCGGCAACGATATATCTTTTCTCCCGGATCCGGATTACGGGACGGAAGCCGACTTCTCAAACGCGATAGCGGAATTGCTTAAGAACGAAAGAAAATATTCCGGTTTCTATATAAACCCGTCGTGGTTCCCGGAAGCTGAATTCCTGGCCCGGTATAAGGACAAGGTTCCTCCCGGAGTGTTTATCCTTGACGATCCGAAAAAAGCGCTGAATTATGCGCCGCTGAGCTCCAATGGCAGCAGGCATTCCATATATATGTGTCCGTCCGCGCAGGGTTGGAGTGAATTCATTAAATTCTGGACATACAGATACATTGACCAATATAAAGTATCCGGCCTGTATCTGGACTGCCTGGGAGTTACCGGAGCGGTCTGCTATGACGAAAGTCATGGGCACGGCAGTGATATCGGAGCTTGGGGTAAGGATTCCCTGCAAATGGTGGCCGATATAAAAACGCACGGCAGAAAGGAAAACCCGGATTTCTTTCTTGTCGAGGAGGGAGTTTGTGACGTCTATGGACAATTTGTGGATATGAATCTGATCTCCGCGTGTTCGGCCGGAGGCGGCTGGGGAATAAAACCTTACCCGGAAATGTTTTTCTATACCTTTCCTGATTATCTGCTGTTTGACGGCTTCTGTAATGAGCCTAAAAAATATTATAAAGATATTATTGACACCGTATTCTACAAAGGGCACCGCTTCGATTTCCTTCAGATAAATATGCTGAAACCGGAGATCATCAGTTATGCCGCCAAAGTATTGGCTTTGCGGAGAAAGATCAAGGATTTCCTTTATTATTCCCGTTTCGTCGATACCGTCGGCCTCGCGACAAGCGATCCGGCGCTCCGCGCAAAATTGTTCA
>JAQUOK010000310.1 GCA_028717165.1 Victivallaceae bacterium
GCAATTCAGCTTGCAAGGGTGGCCGGATTGAGGGCCGCTTCGGCCCTCAAACTCCCCCCGCGCCTTACGCAGGCCGCGGCAAGGCATTGCCCTGCACCCCAGATTCTGCGCGGCTGTATTTTGCTGGCGCAAAATTCAGCCGCGCGACTGCGCCCAAAATTCGCAAGCTCATTTTGACTTGGATTCGGGTAAAATCAAGCTCAGTGCCCGGAGGGCGGGAGCGCTGATTTTTTTGCTCTCCCGCGTTATACCGGGAAGGGTCCGGCGCAGCCGGGGCTTCCCGGTATAACGCGGATAGACCAAGACAGCAAGCCGGACAAATAAAGGTGCAGGGCTGTGCCCTGCCGCGGCCTGCGGAAGGCGCGGGGGGAGTTTGAGGGCCGAAGCGGCCCTCAACCCGGCCATCCTTTCAAGCTGAATTGCGCGGAGGAGATTGAGGGCCGAAGCGGCCCTCAATCCCAAATAAAGCCGGAGTCTCAGGACGTGGTTGTTTACTGTTTTCTAATCTGTTCAACGCTTAATGCTTTACAGAATATCACAGCCTTTTCAATAACGCCTTCGAACGCAGTGTTGCCGTCTGAAATATTACCGATAACGATCGGCGTAGCGTTTTCGCAGATTTTACCCCGTGCCGGGGTTTCGTTGACCAGTTTGCCGTCGATATACAGCCTGATGGTCTTGCCGTTATAAACGCCCGCGAGCTGATGTTTTCCGGCAGGGAGCGCCCGGTTCGCGGAAACGGAATAATTCCCCTTGTCGGTATTTATGATGAATGAAGGTCCCGGAAGCGCCCCGGAGAGTCCTCCGTTGTGTCCGTAATCGCTGTATTTAAGGATAAACGAGGCGTTATTGCCGGTTGAATCGTAACGCAATACCCGTCCGTGTCCGACTATTTTTCCCGCACTGTGATATGCTTCGCCGTCATGCCAGGGGGCGCAGTAAAAATACCGTCCGTCAAATATTCCCGCATTATAGCCGACCGTTTTCAGTCCCGACACGCTGGAAACGTCCCTGACTTGCCAGCTTGCCGCGGCTGCGAACGGTTTTGTCGTATCGTAGCGTACCATTTGTCCATGGAAGTTCAACTTTTTATTTTCATCCGTATAGAAAAACGGAATTAAGTATACGAATTTACCATCGAAAAACGCGCCGTCGTAACCGAATACTTTGTTCCCGGCAATTTTCCCGACATCAAACGATTCCCAGCTTTTCTCATTTTCGAAATCCTGGTTTATATCGTAGCATACCACCTTATTGTTGTCATAAGGCACAAAATAAAGTTTTTGCCCGTCGAAAGTCGAGCCCACGCAATATTTCATCCCCAGTTCCGCGGCGTCAAAAGCCTGCCAGGCATCGGCATCAGTAAAGTTTTTTTCAGTATTATAGCGAACCACGGTATTGAATTTCAGCGGTACGAAATAAACGTATTTACCGGCAAATGCCACTCCGTCAAAATCCTTGACCGTTTTACCGGGGAAAAACTTTTCGATGTCACAGGTTTCATAGCTTTTAATATCCTTGAAAGCTGCTTTGGTGTCATAACGCAGCATAATTCCGCTTTGTCCGGTTTTATTGGCGGTTCCCGGCGCAAAATAAACATATCTGCCGTCAAACCCCGCCCCCTGATAAGAAGTTCCCAGTCCGGTTTCAAATGCCTGCCAACTGCCGGAACACTTAAAATTGCCCTGCGTATCGTATCTTAAAACCCGGGTATGGTATTCCCTGCCGTCAGTTCTGGGAGTAAAATACACGTATCTGCCGTCAAAACCGCCGCCGTAAAAACCTCTGGTTGAAAGCCCGTCAGTGCCGTCGGCGTCATAAGCCTGCCAACTGGCGCGATCATGAAAACCGCCGTGAGTGTCGTAACGCAAAACCTTGCCGCTGCGTCCTTTCGTATCATGCTGAGGAGAAAAGTAAACATATCTGCCGTCAAATATGGCTCCCAGGAAACCCCCGGCATCCAGGCCGTCGGTATTGCCGGCGTCATAAGCGTCAAATGTTTCCATAGTTTCATTAACTTTCCATTTGGAAACCGCCGCCTGCATTTTTTCCGCACAATTTCCCTGACTGTCAAGCCCGGCGATCACCGTGAGCTGTTCGCCCGGGGAAAAGCTTTCAGCGTTTATTTCTGATTTGTCGTTCTGCCGCCAGCTGACGGCCGGTTCAATGGTTTTATTCTGCATTTTCATACCTGCTCCCAATATTATTGTCGTACTTGTTATAATTGTATATTTAACCCATTTGGCTAATCGTGATTTCCCTGGAATTATCATGATCATTAAACTCCAAAGTTATATTTTCCGGAAAAGGAATTATTCCCAACTGTTCAAAGTTATAAGCGCCGACCGGAATTTCTACTCTTTTGAACGTTTTTCCGTTAATTTTCACGCTTATTTCCCCGCCGGTGGAAAAAACCGCCGCGCCGCGAATTACCGCGCCCGTGCCGGCCGCGGTTAATTCCGGTTCATCAAGCAGCAGAAAATCTTCGTTTACCCGGTGAAGGTTTACCACCGCGTTTTCCTCAATACCTGCATGAGCGACCAGATAAAGCGTAAAAACGCATTCGCCGCCTTCCGGCAGTTCGGCGACCGCGCCGGGCTGTTTCCATATTTCCGCATCCGACTGCAGGGCATAACTTACGCAGGGCTGAACGAATTGAACTTTATTGGTCATGAAACTGCCCATTTTCAAAATATCGGTACGGTCGCCATAGTTTACCGGGCCTCCGGCGATATAGAAAAAAGCCTTTTTACTCAGGGCGTCGCCCGTAACGCACCAATCCTGCGGATGGTAGGTGAACAGATAAGCGGTTTCCGGCGCCGGCTGCAAGTGTCTGGCTTCCTCGAACGGCCAGTCCGTCCAGGAAAAAAGTTTCATGCCTTTCGCTTCAAGATCCGGCCGGTTTTCCAGTTCATACAAATAACATTTATCTCCGGGAGCGTAGAAATAAGTTCCCCGATGCCAATTCCCGATACAGGTTCTTGAATGTACGGCCAGGGTGAATTTCGCGTTTCCGGTTCCGGTATTTTTTATTCTGTAATCCATCCGCAATTTTGCCGAATCGGCGTAAGCGGTAATTTTTTTAACGAAAGTCAGGGATGATAATTTATCAGTTACCGGTTCGTTGTAAGTAAAAGTATTTTCTCCTTCCCAGCAGACTTCCCCGCGGCGCTTTTCAAGCCGGGACTTCCAGGGCGAAAAATGCAAATAGCCTTTGACCGGAAACCGTTGCGGATCAGTTTTGCCGTTAACTTTGCCGCTGACCCAGGGGATGCTGTCGATCAGGCCGCCGTAATAATTGAATTCCTGACCATTTTGCGGAGTGGACAGGGGAACCGGATGGGCAAAACATTCCTGGCCGGAATTTTTGCAGTAAAAGGAATACGGCAGCCGGCCGCATTTCGGGATAAGCACGGTTCTGAAAAAATCGTTTTCAATGACGACGGTATCCCAGTTGTCCTGTTCGGCCCGCGAAATTTCGAGGTATTTTTCTGCGCCCATAAAGATCCTGAATTGATGAATTTTTCATTGTCTGATTCTAATATATGTGAATAAAAATAAAATTTCTTTGCAAAAGTATGGCAATAAACTAATATTTCATATATTTTTCTAAGATAATCTGTTGATTTAACTCATAGCCGCGAATATCTTCATTGCATTATGACACAGAATTTTTTTACAGATTTTCTAAAGCGGGTACTGGATGATTTCAGTTTCCGGAAGGACTCGCTGTATTTTTATGATATCGGGTCTGTTATGCAGGCAAAAACTGATTCGCTGCACCTGATGCACATCCACGAATCATGGGAAATAAAGATTGTAAGCCGGGGTACGGTAAAATTTTTTTTCCCGGGTGTCACCCTTGATATTGCCGCTCCGGCGGTAGTGGTTACGGGGCCGGGAGTTATTCACGCGAACGGCGAGGTTTCCGCGGACAGCGAACTTTTTGCAATATCGTTTGAAAGTCGCGAACGCTGGTCGGCATTATTAAGCGGTGGACGAAGCCGGGAAATATGGTTTTCGGCGGAACTGTTCAGACAGTGGGACCAACTGCTTGGCGTTCCCCATATTTCTTTTCTGGAACGGCTGCTGAAATTTATAAAACCTGCTGATCCGGTCGCGGAAACCGTGCTGGCGGGTATGTTCAGAACTTTCTGGGGAACTTTGCTCATGGCTTATTCGCAAGCGGCATCGCCGCAGGACGATGCCGGATTCAAGGGGGACAAAGTGGCTAAAGCGCTGCGGTATATAAGCGTCAACTATCATTCAGCTTCGCTCACGGTGGACGATATTGCCGGATATGCCGGCGTCACCCCGAATTATCTCGCCAACTTGTTCAAACAGGAGATCGGCGTTTCCCCGCGCCGCAAACTGGTGGAATACAGGCTTGACAAGGCTTGTAAGATACTCATGAAAGGTTCCTGTTCCGTCAAAAAAGCAGCCTGGCTGACCGGCTGGCAGAACCCGTGTTATTTTTCCCGGGAATTCAAAAGATTCTACAAATATCCGCCTTCGCAAATCGCTTCCGGCAAAGTTCGGAATGGTTGACCGGTTTCGATACCGCTTGCCATCCGGTACCATCGTTATCCGCCGGCAAAGTGTGGCGGCGGTTAAGGAGCCGTCCCCTGCTGGTATTGAGGGCCCCTTCGGCCCTCAAACTCCCCCCGCGCCTTCCGCAGGCCGCGGCAGGGCAGTGCCCTGCACCTTTGCCTTGTTCCATCCGCGTTATACCGGGAAGCCCCGGCTGCGCCGGACCCTTCCCGGTATAACGCGGGAGAGCAGAAAATCGGCGCTCGCGCCCTGCGGGCACTGAGCTTGATTTTACCCGAATCCCAATCAAAAT
>JAQUOK010000311.1 GCA_028717165.1 Victivallaceae bacterium
TTTCGAATTTTTCACCAGAACCGCAGCTTTTTCCAGGAACGCGGTGTAAAATTCTCCGCGGAGACGCCGCAGCTTCTCCCGGTCGAATTCCTCAGTTCGCGGGTTGACTCCATACCGTTTGATATATTCTTCAGTTACCGGCAGATTGAAACCATATTGTGACCAGTCGATAACGGAGTTATGATTGGTGATCCTGATATCAATTCCGTCGACACCGCAATCTAACATTTTTTTTATCATGCCCAGCCAGTATTCACCGGTTGCCGGTTCCGCCGGTTCCGGCGCTCCCGGCACGCGGGAATTGAGTGCCAGGGAAACACCGATGATGTTCTGACCGTTATCCGCCAAATTGAAGTTTTTTTCCAGGTATTCTCCCCGCGAAACTGCGGACGGGACATTGGGAAGGTAATCAAAGTAAAAACCTTCCCTAGAAAAACCGCCGCCACTGTCAAATTCACGCTCCAGATGAAATTTTTGGTTTGAAAAGTAGTATTTTCTGGGAACAAGTCCGAGAGCGCACTGAACCGGTTCACCGGCTGCCGCTATGACTTCAATAATAGAAGCAAGCCGGTTGGCGACCTTATCGGATGACTGATTCTCTATTGCGAAAAAGTTTGCGGTTTCTTTCGAGATATCGAAAGTCACTCTGAAGCCGTCCGAGCCAGGAAGCTCAGTCCCGATAGGCCGATAGGTCCGGTTATCATCGCTTTTCCACAACTGAAACCGGTGGTCCGCGTTTAATTTGGCCGCTGACACGAGGATGATTGCAGTTGCCGGGATTTTTTCCGTATTGCGTCGTTGCATCATGGCTTCCGGATGCTCGAGCGGTAACTTGAACGAATTTACGAAAGCTCCGCCGGCAACCGGCAATCGGGCATGATCCAGGTTCTCGCGAGTCAAAAAGTTTATAGCGAGTTCGAAGGGTTTATAAACCGCGAAAATTTCCAGTCCGGCGATATGTGCTTCAGTTGCAGCGGCCTTTAAATAAGGGTTACCGAGCGCAGCAAAAGTTTCAATAAAATTTTTCTGCCACGGAGTTCCGGTATTTTCCCAAAAGCCGTCTTCCCGGTTGCCGTGATAAATCCAGTAAATACGTCTGGTTCCTGTTTTATAGTTCATTTCCATGAACTTTTTCAAACGTTCCCTATCCCAGGCCATCGGAATCATGTCATCAATAAAATCCACCGCCATATAAAGTTTCATTTTTCCCCGTTCAACTCTTTTTCGCTGACATTGATTTTTTTTAAAACCAGGCGTCCGAACCTTGCGGTATTGTGATTATCCGAAGTAGGAGACCAGAAACTTGAATAAATGCTGTTTCCCTTCGGATGATGGCGAATGAAATTGGCGGTTATTGCTGTCAATTCCATCTTTCCTGGAAGTATCCCGATATCAGAAAAGGGTATTTTCATTTCTACCGCCCAATCCTCAGCGCCCTTCTTAACCGCAAATTCAATATTGCTGTTCCATTTATTAACCTGTTGCGAAAGTTCGGCATATCTCGCGAAATTTGAATATAATAAATTGTCCGGGGTAAAATAATCATCCCAGATTTTCCCGTCTGCATTGATGATGAGTTGATAATGAGTCATCGTATCATCGGAATTATTATTGCGAAGAAAAATTTCAATAGACTCATCATCCCAAATATAGGGAGGTTTCATGGAGTCATTGTTCCTGCATAAAACTTTGAGTCTGTCTCCGCCTGTAATATTTTTAAAATACAAGTACAGGTTTTTATCGTCATAACCTACCATGACCTGTGAAGGATATAGACTTTTTTCTCCATTCCAGGCCACGAGTTCCGCGGGTTTATTATTTTGCCAGAATTTTTCATTGGGTTCCCCATCAATTTCAGGAGAGGAGCTGACGAATTGACAAGCATAATGCGGTTTTATGAATAATATTGAATTTTTACTTCTTGCATATAGTGGAGCAGTTTCTGAAATCAACAAAGCAATTCTTTTTTGTTCCGGAGAGCCGGCCAGGCATTTGTTCTGAGCCTTCTGCAGGCAGGAAATAAGTTTGCCGACAACTTCTTCGGTATAAAGTTTACGATAAAAATTGTCGTTTCTTTCAGGCAGGTTCAGCATCCACAGCTCTTCCGCTTTTTCCCAGAAAATTTTCATTTCAGATGCTGCCGGACCGTAAAATTTGTAATAATATTCTTCCAGCAACTTATCGACATCAGTATTCGCATTCCACATCAGCTTTCCTGTAACATAATAATTAAGATGCGTCAGTCCCGGATAAAGAGCTTTTCTTTTTTCAGGTAAAGGCGGCGGCCAGGTTTCGGCTTCTATGAACTCGCCTTTAATTTTCCCCTTAAGAAATTTCAAATCTTTTGAAATAATATGGGGGAAGAATACCGGTACGTTTAAAAATTGCCGTCCCGAATAAATCCAATTATAATAATCCCAACATATTAAATTCCCCGGATTTACCTTCTCGTTCCAGGCGCAAATAATTTTCTTAATGTATTTTTCAGCTTTGCGGTTCCAGTACGCGGGGCTTCTTTTGAGAATCATGACCAAAACATTAGGGCTTAATTTATTCAAATCAGTTGGAGGATCAAGATACGTGCTATAAGCTGTACATCCTATAAATTTATCGGGATGGGTTTTGTTGACTTCTTTTGCAACATTGTTTACGAAATTCCAAACATAATTTGAAAATTTGCCGGTATCGCCTCGGGAATTTTCAATTTGTTTCCGGCACTTCGAACATTCGCAGATATTTATAAAGGAATTGTTGGGCATAACGGAAAAAACACATTGATCAGGATTCTTATTAAAAAATTCCCTTGCCTCTTTTACAAAACATTTTAATAAGTCAGGATTGGAAAGACAAAGATTTCCCCCCTCGATCCCCCGGTTAAAATCTCTTTTCCCGCCTCTCAAGGCGAAAAATTCAGGATTAGTGTTTTGGTATTTATTAAACAGATGAAAAGAATGACCAACAGGATATCTTTTGCCGGCTCCGAATCCGGCTCTCCGATACCATAAGGCGTTTTCGTCATCATCGCAAAAATCGCAATTCCACAAAACCCGGTATTCGAAATCAGGTGAAATCGCAAGGTTGAGATTTTCCGGTATTTCCAAAGTTTTCCGTTTCGGTACTACTTCGCCTAATTCACCCGGCATGTACCATCTGACGCCACAGAATTGCTCGAGAAAATAATAAACAGAGAAGAGGGTCCCGGTTTCACCTATTCTGCCCGTTTTGAACTTTTTCGAGTAACTTCTTTTTAAAGTTCCAAACAATGATAAAGGAGAACCGGCATAATCTTTTCCGTACAATGCTATCGAGTTGTTTCCTGAGACGATCTTAAAGCCATCCGGTTTAAGTTCAGAAAGATTTAAAGATTTCGAGTCAGAATTTTTATTACAACCAATAAAAATTACTGTTTTGCCCGCAATTTTGGATGTTGAGTTCAGGATCGGCAATTTCGCTCCGCTTATTTTTTGTATATATGTCTGCAACTCTCTTGCTGCATAAACAACGGAATCAGGCGCTGCGGGAGAAATTACGATCAATGCTTCAGGTTTTCCGTTTTCCACTATCCGCATGGCATTGACGCTGCTTCCCGACAAAACAAATAAGGACAAAAACAGTATTAAGCCTCCCTTTAAATCAGAACGATAAATTTTACAGTGATTTTTTATATTACCGAAAAAGCCGCTCATCCTAAAAAATGTTTGACTTTGGGCCGGCCGGTTGATTTGATCAGTTATTTCGGGCATAATGCCATTCTCCTGGTATGGGTTGGTTTTCTGTAAAAACGCCTAATATGGTTTTGGGCATATTTACGCTCAATCCTTTAGGTGAAATATTTTTAAAATTATCGGTTTGCTTCAAGAATTTCCCGGCTGATTGTAAAATTACTTAAGTTGGGGCGTACTTACCGGAATATTGCAGTCCAGCCGATAAATTTGTTTCTTGTCTTTCCAATTCAGAATGCCATCATTGTTGGTATCTTTCCGGCGTGAAACGAATATAATATATTTCCCGTCTCGTGAAATATGAGGCTGTTCATCGAACTTACCGTCTGTCAAATCGGCAACCTTACCGTTCCGCCAGACCCGCAAAGCTCCTTTGAGACTGAAAACCAGACCGCGGGCATTAAAAAACCAGCAGGGGAAACTGCCTTCTCCTATTTGCTTTTCGGTTTTTTTATCCAAGTCCATAAGCAGCAAGCTGTCTTCGCCTTCATCCGCCCTCCAGGCGCTGGACAGAGACGTAAGAAGCAAATCCTTATCAGCAGGCGAAGGTTTGAGTGCGATAAAATAACGGGTTAGCCCTTTCCCGGTAATTTTTCCCTTGAAAAGAAGAACGTTTTCTTTTGTTCCACAAAGATGCCGGTAAACGGAGTAGTCTTGAATAAAAAAAAGACTCTTCCCGTCTCTACTCCAAACCGGAGAATTATTTTCCAGGGTTTTATTCGGGACAATACACTTTTTGTTGCCATTCGCAATTTCCATTATCCAAATACTTCCCTCTTTACTATAGGCTATTTCCGTGCCGTCAGGGGAAATATTTAACTCTGTGCCCTGATCAATAAATTTTATTTTACCGTCGCTTAACGATACCCGCAGAATTCCTCTAGCTCCCTCACAGAATACCGCCGCATCGGTAAAAACCGGATTCCGCAGTTTTTCCGGCAGATCAATAAGCAATCTGCGGGCGCCGTTCCCAATATTGATAATCCAGATTTTCCCACCGGCAATTCCGGCCAGATGACAGGCATCAGGCGCCAAAGAGACAGCTTCTCCTTCTGAAAGCCAGGTAATTTCACCGGCAAATGAGGCGTATAGCGGAAAAAACAGCAAAGTTCCGCGTAA
>JAQUOK010000312.1 GCA_028717165.1 Victivallaceae bacterium
CCCGGTTGAAAAATACTTTTTATTGTTGTCCATTTTGACCGTCTCCATTCTGGTTTTGATTTGCCGGTTCGGTAAGAATATTCTGTACAGCTTCCTGCCCGCCGGAAGCATAGAATACCGGAACGCCTTCATCTTTCGCGTCTTTAAGATATTTAGCCTGTTCCTTCATTATTTCATAAGCGTCAACGCCGCGTTTACGGGCAAGGCGCGGAATGCTTTCAAGCCCAAGTGAAACAGAAAGGATATCACCCTTGACTTCATTAAGTTTATCCAGCCAGGGAGTACCGGCCGGGATAATATCAAGCCCGCGGATAATCCTGCCGGCATCAAACCCGGCTTTGTCCGCGATTTCCCGGAACTGCGTATTGTTCTTATACCAGTCGCTTATCCGCCAGGCATAAACTTCACGAATTATCTGAGCGTTTTTATCGCGCTTATACTGGGCGCTTTCTTCATATTCCGCCCGATCTCCGATACGCGCGGAAAAACTGGCTTTGCTGGAATCAAAACTGGTATACGGAATATCCAAAGACAGCAATACAATCCGCGCCAGCTTATCCATAAACTCCATTGAATTGGCGCCGGGACTATTGGTTTCCAGAAATTGCGCTTTATCCTCTCTATCCAAGTCAAAAATATTTATCTGATCCGGTGATAACTGAGTTTTGATTTCTTCCGTTTCGGTGTCCGTGGAGTCGGTATAGTCGCTTTGATTTCCAAGAGGATCGGCAGTGTCCCGGAATACCGCAACCCCGAAAATATTTTTTAATTTCAAGTTGATTTTCGTGTAAAGCCTTATATCATCCAGATCGATGCTGTCATTAATAGCGGAAAGCAACGGGGAATGTCCGCGCGTCTGGTTGAATCCGAGAAAATAACCATCAAATAAAACATTGTCAGCGGCTTCAAAGTGATCGAACACCAGTCGATTGTTATCGTTCCGGGTGCAAATACAATATTCATTTACTTCGCCGTATTTTCCGAGAATCAACCCGTGCTGAGTAACCTTTTCCTGTGTTTTTTGTGGCGGTTTTTTCGTGCCCCAGTCGTCCGGCCGGTTCACCTGCGAAGAATCCAGGCCCTGCAGTTTACCGGATCCGGCAATCTTTATGCCGATTGCATCCCCATTGAAAATCTTATTCATTTCAAAAATACGCATCCACTGGTTGCGTGAATGCCGGCTGCCGATATCAAAGTTGCTTTTGCGGCCATGCCAGTCGAGCAGGCTCTTTACTTCATTGTCAAGCTCTTTTTCCCCGGAACGGAAATTTATCTCAAAGCGGGAAACATAGTCCAGGTGTTTGCGGATAGTCCAGGCCAGCAATGCGCTGTTAGTCATTTGTTCCAGCGCGGTTGCCGATCCTATTTTGCGTTTCCGGCGATTTAAGACCAGGTCAAGGTTTTTTATGGTAACAGCAGGGGAGCGGCGATGCGGACTGGATGATGTGGCATTGTAATAATTGTCCCCCCATGCAGACAATTGGTGCCGTCGTACCGGATGCTGCATGCCAAGTCGATTTCTCCTGTTCATCGCCTAAACTCCCCAAAATTAACCGGAACAAGCCGCGGACGGTTGCCGTTAAGCCGCGCTATGCGCCGGGATAGCTCGCGTTCCCGTACTGACAATGCGGAATAGCTGGCCTCGGTATAGGTCATATCCCCAATGGTTACCGACTGCCCGCCTTCAGCAATCGCATTCATTGCGGCACGTACGGTTGCCAGTTCGCTTTCCAATGTTTCAAGTTCGGTTGCCATATATCTCCGGTAACCCGGACAAAAAGAAAGCGACGGCAAGTGATGTAGTGGCACCACTATGCCGTCGCTTTCCCGGTTTCCCGCCCTCTTGCAAAAGGGCTTTGCCCGGAATTCAATATTCAGTTGTTATCAATAATGATAATATGGTATCGTTACTGTGTCAAGCAAAATTAAAAAAGTTATGTATATGGGCAAAAAACAAAGAATTTTAACTTTTTTTCAACTTTTTTTCGATTTTCTTTGCTTTTACGCTTGACAACCCAACGGTTAGGATGTATAATATAGGTATAAGCAAGGAAGATGGGCTTCCTGCAAAACAATAAGGAGTAGGAAAAATGAAAAAGTACACAGTCAAAAACATCTATGGAATTGGCAAAGAAAGTAGTCACAAATCAGCAGAATTAGCTCTTAGGGCAAAATCCCAAAGAGCCGGGAGTGGCTGGATCGTCGAAGACTCCAACGGTAACCGATGGGACAAAAATTTTGATGGTACCCCGGCAATAAGCGAATACGCTGAAAACCTGTAATCCCAAAACGCCCCCGAAAGGGGGCATAACTTAATTATAAGGAGTATAACGCATGAAAACAATCTGTCCTAAGTGTAATTCAGAAATCGAAGTAAACCTCGGACGACTCGCAGGGAGCGTAACCAGCGAGGCAAAGGCTAAGTCCAGCCGCGAGAACGGCAAGAAGGGCGGGCGGCCAAAGAAGAAAAAGCCGGAACAACCGGCTTAAATTTTACTTTTTTCGCGGGTAAGTCATTCCGTTTTCAAACACGACAAAGCCGCGTCCGGTTTTGCGGACTTTTCTGCATTCCGCGCTTTGGCAGGTATACTGTCGCCGCCCTGATGTACTTACGTACCGCAAGACAATGTCTTTAGAGCCGGCTCCGCAGCGGGGGCACAAGATAGACCCGTCTGCCTTTGGCTTCGTTACGATGTTCGGTTCCCGCTTTTTTGCGGGTGGTTTCCTTGTTGTCTGTTTCGGTTCCGACTTTTTTTTTGGCGCTGCCATGATAGCCTCCTTATATTTTTACGGCTCTTATTTTTAAACCGCGGCGTTTTTTTCCGCGCGCGGCAATCGTTCCATAGTTCTCAATCCCATACCAGTGGGCGCCAGCATAGCAACCCACCACACAGTCCAGTAAGTGATCCTGACCGCCGGGAACATTTGTCCATTGATACATAATACCGCGAACGCCTTCGGCTTTATTTATCAGGCGCTGCGAAGCAATGCTTTCGGCAAATTCATCGTGTAGCGGCGGTGCTTTATGTATTCCGATCCCGCCGGGAGCATCCGGGCCCGCCATGAACGCCTTGTGGACTATTTCGCGGAGCGCGTCAGAGTTGTGGGACAAATAGCGCTGGTTGCTTGGATTTTTCCGCAAATGCACATACTGCATTGCCTTGATTACATCCTTGCCGGTGTCAAGATATTTTGTCGAAGCCCGGCCGCGGCTGACCGCCAGTTGAAACGGAAAGCGACCGGTTCGGGCAAACCGTACAACCGTCTGAAAATTGTAACCGCCATCTATCATCATTAAGTCAATTTTTGACGGCTGGCCATTATCGCAGGTTATTGTTACTTTGGAAAATCCGTCCGCGACCTTGCGCAACCCTTCAAATACAAGCGCATCCTCCTGTCTGTCGCTAGCCCCTTCCGGTACCAGCGGTTGATTTTTCCCAGGATAATTTCCGTATGCAATTACCCGCGCACAAAGCTGGTTTTCAAATGACAGTACCGCCCAGAATAAACCGACCGTTCGCGGATTCAAGTCGACAAATGCAATTACCGCCGCAGAGTTGTTCTGGCATTTCCATTTTGCAATATTGGTTTCACATTCCAGTACCCGGCGCGAAGTAAGATTTATCATTTCTTCAGTTCCAAGTGGGCAGTTTTGAAGTTCGGAAGCAAATCCTTTTTCGCCAAGCCTGAAATACTGATCCATTCCCCATTGGATACCGTCTATTGCGTTATCGCCCTTACGTTCAATCCAATAAACTTCCGCTCCCTTAGTTAATTCTTCCTTGTGTTCTTTGTAAAAACATGCCGCCATTCTACCACGATCACGTTTGGCTAATCCTTCTTTGCGCACCTGGTTATATTCTTCCCATAATTCCATATTTTCAGGCATGTGCAGGAAAAACGGCTGGCGCTCTCCAAGAAAATCAGGGAAAAGCTCGCTGTCAGTTATCTGGTCAGCTAAATCGCCTTTTTCAATTATCGTACATGGAACAATTATTCTGATATCTTTTCCGGGCCCGGCAAGACCGGCAATGTCCGATCTAATAATATCAAGTCGCTGGCGCGTTTGTTCCGGGCTTCGTGCGCTTTCTCGCGTTTGCGGATCGTCGACTATTGCCAAATCCGGACGGATAATTTCTCCGGAACTGGTGGCATATTTCATCCCGCGGATAGCTCCGGTTATCCCTTCACATCTTATAACCGCGTTCGCACCCGGTGATTTTACGCTCTTCCCGGATGGCATTATTAATGGACAATCCGGCAATACTAATTGAGAAGCCGTCCATTTAACATGAACCGGTTCCCAATTGGCCGTTACGCTTTTCATTGCCTGTGGAATCCCATTACAATGTCTGATTACCGCGCATATTTCCGGATAGTCTGCATTAATACGTTCATTCTCAAGCAGCCACATTTTTATATCTTCTATGGCCATCTTGGCAAACTTGTCGCTTGCAAGTATTAAAGCAAGAAACCGGCTCTTTCCGGTAAGTAAATATTTGAGCGCCGCGCCTTCGGCAATCGTCGTTTTTCCGGAGCCCCGCGGTAATGCTTCAGCTTTCCAGCCGCCATGGTCAGCAATATAATCAAGATCATCAATATAGCGCCGGTGAATTTCAGACCAGGGCAACGGACATGTATCCGCAAGATAATATTTCAGCCACCGGGCGGTATCCCGCTCATATCGCCGCCGGCGCTTAAGGTCTGCTGGTGGACCATAGACAACGTTGCGCGCTGCTTCCCGGTGTTTGTGTACGGCGTTTAAAACTTGGCGTTGTCGTTTAGTGTCTGGCATGATTATGATTACAGTGTTATTATGTGTGATAGATCG
>JAQUOK010000313.1 GCA_028717165.1 Victivallaceae bacterium
GCTTTTGCCGTCAAAGTAAAGACAGGAACCGAATTTTCCGGCGCTGAGCCATTCCGCCTTATTCACCGTTGGATTGTTGCCGCAGGAAGAACTGTCCCGGGGGAGGCCTTTCCCTTCGTCAAAATGGAGCAGCAATACGGTATGTTTATCGGACGTAAACGGCGTGGCGGCATTACCATATATATTACTGGTCATTATTAATATGAGAAAACAATGTATGAACGCAAACGACAGCAGCCTAATTTCCCTTTTTTTATGTCTCATTTTTTTCTCTCTGTTAAACAATAAGATTGAGCTTTTACTTTATAATCGCCATTGGCATATTCTTTGTTGCCGTAGTTTACAACGACTCTGCTGCCGTCGGAATAAACGGTTTCAAAAACATCCGGCGCAATCTGCAAATGATCTTCTATGAATTCAAGTTGTAAATATCCGAGTTCTTTACAAATAACGTCATACTGTTTTTTCATCAGCGGAAGCCATTTGCGATATGAACCGAAAACCGGATGTGCTTCGTAAGTGATTTCATTTCTCGGCATAGCCCCATATTCGATCTCTCGAAGCATTCCTTCTTCAAATTTGCCGTATTGCCCGTCACACAAATTACGGAAATGATACTGTATCAGGCCGTGATAGGCAATTTGATAAAAAGGGACGTAACTATCGATAAAATGTTGTCCTAATTCAGTATCCGCCAAATAAGACGGCATTTGAATTATTACCTGGGCGACATCAGTAATACTTTCAGACATAAAGTCGTAAGCATGTTCAATGGAACAGCCTCCAAACATTTTCCTGGCAAGCGACGCTATCTGCCTTACTCCGTTCCCGAAAGCTCTCCGGTTAATTTGATGCTGATGGCTTTTATCATGGCACGACATTAGTGGTAAAGGCATTGCATCAATATAGTATGTTCCATTAATACCCAGTTCCTTTATTTGCGGCAGGTCTTGTTTTGCGTATTTGATTGCTTTGTCAGGACACAAAATATGGGACTGGCCGCCGCACCATAGACCGCCCAGAACAGGCCAGCCGTCTCTGTCTTTCACGGTATCGGAAATTTGCCAGTCCGGAGATAATTCATAAGCATCCGTATAATTATCGTGCAAACTGATTTCATAATCCAGATGTTTCGCGTATTCTATCAAATTCCTGAGTTCGTTTTCTCCTCCCAGGCCGGGTTCTATCGGGAAGTGTGACGGATAGGTTCCGTCATGGCCGCCGATATTCCAGCCTACTAGTGTTATCAACGCTTTATCAATACCGGATGTCTTTAAATGGTCCATTATTTTTTTTATGTCACTGAAAGTCGTATATATTTTCAGCTCGCCTTTTCCGTCGTACTGTATATTTTTTTCGCAACAGAATATTTTTATGAAATTGTAAGCGTCATATGCATATTTTAGCTCCTGATGTTGTCTGATTTGTGATTTCAGGGGAAGTAATTTCCGGTCATTCAGCAGATAGTTCCGATAGGTTTTGGCCATTCCCACATAACTTGCCTCTCTGTCCGCCAGAAAACAATAACGGACCGTTCTATTCACTTTGTCTATTTCGTCGGTTTTGTTATAGCGGTAATGAAAACACGGAGATATTGAATTTTTATTTTTTCCGTTATTTATTTCAGTAACCACTTCCGCGTCAAATTCCCCGCTGGTTATAATTCCGAGAAAGCCTGACTGCTCATGGACGGCGCCGAATACCGGCATGGCAGGATAATACTCCCATTTGCTCCATTCGCCGTAAATCATATCCCGGTGTTCGCCGCTGTATTTTTTGTCAAAGCTGCAGATTACCCCGCTGTGATTGGGGAGAAGCATATAGCCGCTTTCTCCCGACTTAACTGCGCCGAATCTTGGCAGCAGCCTGATGTTAAACAACTTAAATAGATATTCTTTGTGCACTTTGATGCCGGAATAATCCGTGTTTTCCACGATATTTGTATACGGAACGGACACTTCAAGAAAGTTTTCTGAAAGGGAATATTCGACACTGAACGCGAAGTCCGGGTCCTTTAAGCTGTAAGCCGCCACTATTTTGTTGTTGCTGATTTTCTGAAAAGTTGCAGCATAATCACAACTATGGCCAATTGCCACTGTTCTGATCTTTGCCAGGTGAACACTCCAGAATTCGATAATAAAGGGAGTATCCTGAGTCTTCCATTCTTTGTTTGTTCTTTTGTCCCGGACCAGAAGGCCTCCATCGTTATTGTCGTCGATTGAGACTTCAAAAAATTTATTTGTCATTGCTATCATTTATTTTTTGCCTCTTGATTTATAATTTGCTGAACTTTATTCTTATTGGCGGAAAGTTTTATTTCAGGCGGTAAACATGCCGTTCATAGGGGGCGAACCAGTCATTCAGTTGATACTTTTCCCAGGCAGCCTTGCGAGACTCGAAAAGGACGTCTGCAAAGGCGTTTTCCGCAAAGCTGCCTTGTGCAAGGGAAAATGTAATCGGTAATGCTTTTTCTGAAGAATTAACTGCTACCAAATAATGTTTGTTGTTTACCGTTTTTACTGTAAAATGTATAAACTTACTGTTTACTGAAACCAACCCGGAATTGTCGTTTCCTGATAAAAACGGAGTCATTTCCTGCACTTCTTGTCCCAACTGCGTCATGGAATCCCATAAATATACCGACAACGGTTTACGGTCATAGAACATTATTTGTCGTGCGCCGTGTACCAGGGACAAGTAAACCATGCACCTTTCTTCCTCAGGAGTAATGCTGCGGGGAAAATAAGGCGGCTGGTCGAAACACGGATCGGCAAATTCAATAGTCATTGAAACGAGTTTCCCGTCCCGCATACCGTCGTAATTCATGGCCGAGACATAATCGGCAATTCCCAGCATCGAAGCGTGTCCTCCTTCTTCGCCGTACCCGCCATATCCTATGGTATAATTATCCGCTGAATAAATATCCGAATTATCTTTTCCTTCATAAAGCCCCTTTCCCTGCTTCCATTTCGTAAAATGGTTGACAAAAACAGGGTGATAAGGATCAATTTGTTTTGCCGCTTTGTAAAGAGCAATCAAGTCAGTTGTTTTTCCAAGTCCCTGCTGTTCCCACCAGCCTTCCGGTTCATCCACAAGATACCAGGCAAGCAAAGCGCGATGGCTTTTAAAGCGTTTTATGATGCCGGTTATTCCTGTGTGAAGTTCCTGATATGTTTCTTTGGGAACAACGCCCGGCCAAAGGATTACTTTGAAATTATTTCGTTGTGCCTCGTCCAGAAGATTCTGTATCCTGAGCAATTCTTTTTCTGAACGCCCGACAGTTTGCAGGATAGTATTAAATCCATGGGATGACATATCCGCGAACATCTGTTTTGTGACATGCAGATATTCCGGTACGGCAACCAGAGGAATAAAAGGCCGGTCCGCCTTAATAAATACCTGCTGTTCCCTGTCGATTTTGAGGACGTTTGTTTCCGGCGGCGCTTTGACCAGTTCTATTATGTTTTTAATATTGGCCGGTTTCCCGTTCGGCATCGTAATATCCGTATTAACGACTAATTGATATGTTCCCGGCGTTAAATTATTTATTTTGATTGGTATGCTGTCAGCGATCCGGCTCAGTTTGCGGGAATGTTTAACTTCACCGACTGCGCGGCCATTCTGCATAAGACTTAAACTGAGCCTGTCTTTGGGGAACGGCTTGCGTCCGGAGTCGTATTTTACCAGTAAATTTGCAACGGCCTCATTGGTATAGAATGACTTGTCGAGAAATGAATATACCGGCGCTGCCGGTTTGGAAACACAAGCGGGAGCGGTGATTATTCTTTCGTTTACGATTTGTCCTGAACGGTTGTCTTTCACTTTTACCTGTACTTTACCCGAATCAGTTGATTTAAGCGGAGACAAACCTTCAAATAGAACATACTGTTCGGAACCGCCGGAAATCGAAAGTGTTTTCTGAAAATGTTTAACGACTTTTGGCCCGTTGAGGACAGATACGGTTATCTGGGCGGGAAAAGGATCAATCCGTTCCGAATGAATTTTAACCTCTATAGCGTTATCGTACAACTTAGGTTCCGCAGTTAAATTGAAAATTTCGAACTTCTCAGCCGGTAAAAACCTTAGTATCCCAAATTGTGTAAGATCGTGGAAATTTTTACATACAGGCGACCAGGAAGAAAACTCTTTGTTTGAGCGATTGGCTCTATGTCTACATAGATTCAGTTTCCATTTATCGCCCGTTTTCCGGTCCAGTTCAAGGCAGGCAAAAGGGATTTTAAACTCCGCACTCCAGCCATTATTATTGCGTACCGCCTTCCCGCTCCAAAGCGCGTCCCATTGTTTGTCATAACCCAGAGAGTCAAATTTCGCCGCCATCGGATTCAGTACAAAACGATAATATTTATCTCCGTTATAAGGGCTTATGAATACTTCCACCTCATCACAATCGAATATTTGCATCGAATCTTGCGGCAAGGCTTGGCCCTGGATCTTGCCGGGCGATGAATCCCTGCACTCAAAGGCAATATATAATGCGTCGCTATCTCTGCCGATAAAGCCGCGGGTTTGCTCCAGGGCCGGTTTTTTCTTTCCTCTTAGTATGAAATTTGTGACAACAGACGCTTTTGTCCAAAACTTATCTGTTAAATTCCCGTCTATTATCGGCGATTCCGATATTAAAGGACATGTAACTTCAGGAATCGTCAATTTTGTGATTTTTGCCGAAGTGTTTTGGGGAAGATCGGCATTTTTAGAAGAAATGGCAAATGGGGTTGGACGGGAGCCATTTTCGAGTTGAGGAGCGTTTATCCAAATAATACCATTTTGATTAAGATTAATGCTTATTTTCTGAAAAGGCTCTTCGAGCGTT
>JAQUOK010000314.1 GCA_028717165.1 Victivallaceae bacterium
AAGGGCAGGGGGGCAATATCCGGGAAATAACTGAATTTTTCGTCGGAACTGTCGGCGTCCTGGCGCCGCATTTTGTTGAAATCAATGGTTTTAGCCAATATGCGGGGCGGGGTGCCGGTTTTCAGCCGCCCCAGCCTGAGTTTCAGTTTTTCTTTCAGGGCAACAGACAGCAGGTTAGAGGCCGGATCTCCGGCTCTGCCGCCGCTGAAAGTCTTGTCGCCGTAATGGAGCTTTCCGGTAAGAAAAGTCCCGGTAGTAAAAATAAAGCAGGCGCCATATATCTTATCCTCAAAATTCGTCACAACTCCCTTAAGTTCATTACTTTCCATTAACAAATCCGTAACTTCCGCCTGAAGCAGGTCGAGGTTAGGGGACTGTTCAAGGACAAATTTCATGCCGCGCTGGTAACAATTCTTGTCGCATTGTGAACGCGGCGACCATACGGCAGGACCTTTTGCCCGGTTAAGCATGCGAAACTGGATACTGGCGGCATCAGTCACTATGCCCTGATAACCGCCTAAAGCATCGATTTCGCGTACAACCTGGCCTTTGGCTATGCCGCCGATCGCCGGATTGCAGCTCATTTGAGCGATATGGTCCAGATTTATGGTAATAAGCAGGGTTTCAGCGCCGAGCCGCGCAGCAGCTAAAGCGGCTTCGCAGCCTGCATGCCCTGCTCCGGCTATTATTACATCATATTTTTTCATACAAGTTTTTGTTCAAAATGTTAAAGTACGAAATATAGTCATCTTTTCCGAAATTTAAACCTGTAATCCCAAAACTTAATCAACAAGTTATTAACAGGCAGATGTTTTTATGTCGTCAAGTTCTTATCAATAAACAACTTAAGTTTTTACAAAACGCGATTTCAAGCTATCTGATTCTTAACATAACATGTATTATGCGACGTTACGGCACAGGGGAAAATGATAACAAAATCAAGGCCAGGTACGGACCCGCAGCCCATGAAATGATAACAAAAATATATGTTGCCGCCAGACAGCAACCTTAAATCGATTACAAACTTTTCCGATATCAGTCCCGGCTTTCAGGTATTTTGCCGCTATCCGGCTGTACCGTAGTGCAGGCGCATAGCGGCAAAACACTGAAAGCTGATCACCCGAAACAAAAAAGGCTGTACAGATTCAAGCAATCCATACAGCCCCAAAAGGGATACATATTCAGCCTTACGAACTAAAATGTCAACCCCCTATCCCTTTTGAAATTCCAAAATCTTTAAGATGTTCCGACATCGAACAACTTTCACGAACCACAAGGTTAAAAATCTCAATCGCCAAATGTTTATACGAGCAAACAGAACCGGTATTAAAATCTTCCAACATCGGAATACCCGCAATAAGCTCACCGGTATACTTGATATAATAACAAACTCCACCGTTATACTCATGAAGCGAAAGCCCATTACTTGAAACAATTACAATATCCTCCGAAGGATTAAAAGCACTTTTACCATTAATCATGATACACCTTTACTTTTTGCTATTCTTAGTTTATATTGACCTTAGAACCCTTTATGGATTCTATTCTTAGGAGCGCCAGCAGTTACCGCTGTTGACGCTCATTTTACACCTTAAAATCAACTCCAACACTTATCAGAGCATGACAAATCAATTTTCTCAAGATGCCGCTCTATCAAGAAATCCCGAAACGCCAAAAAATCGTCAGAACGAAGCAATCTAAGGAAAACCCGGCCAGCCGCCAAAGCACATATAGCATCAGGATCACCGGGAAGATCAGGATCATCAGGAAGAGAAGATTTTCCCATATTAGCGATCTGGCCCCGGATATCGATATGAAAACAGCCGGCATCCGAATCCAAGCTAAAATCATAGTCAATTTTATCACCCAAAACAACACCTACACCTTGCATTTTTCACCTCACTTTCTTTCATTGAATTTAATTTTAGAAGCGTCAGAATACTTCTTTTCCAACAAATGCCGAAACTCCGCAAAAGCCTCCTGGCAAAGAAGAGAACAAAACATTTGTCCGGAAGCTTGAATAGACACACTGGTAAGGTCATCCGGAATAGAAAAATCCCGAATATTAGCGACCTGCCCCCGGATATCAATTAAAAACTTTCCGGTTACACGATCGACAGTACAGCCATAATTAGCTTTGTCGGTCAAACGAACTTCTTTGATCATTTTTACCTCACTTTGTTAATGATTATTTTTTTGGGGGTTCCCCAGTTTAGACAACGGAATTCCTTTCTTCAAAGCCCTTGACAGTTCATCATCAATCACAAAATCATTATAAAGGAGCCTCATCTTTCCCCAAAAAACCCGCATCAAATCAGAAAAACAAAGCTCGATTATTTCCTGGGGAGAATGGATAATACCAGTACGACGAGGCAAGGAATAAAACCATGACTTATAACGCTGAAAAGTAGCTCGAGGAAGCTTTCTGCGGATAATAGGAGCAGCGTTCAAGTTCATCAATTCAGAAAACATTATCTGAGCGGCACTGGCATCGGAAGGAATCACTATATTGCCGCCAAACTCAAGATTGCCGAAAGGCATAAAACTGCCGCCGAAATAGATAAACTTCTTATCATCCAGCGAATACTCAACCTGAGATTTTTTAAAGTCGGAAAAGCAAAAACAAACGTTATCATCCTTGGTAAATTTTCCCTCAACCCGGCAACAATAAGGCATATCAATAATTTTTCTCATTTCAGCCTGCTTGTCGTATATGGTATAATGAACCGGAGAATTATTAGACCCCAAATTAATAGTCTCGTATTTATCGCCTTCCATAATAAAACCCCGTTTCCGTCTGCTTGAACTATCGATGAACATTTCAGGCCTGACCCCAGCATGATAATAATCAATAGCGATATCCATACGAGTAACCTTAATCAAGTTGAACCGATACTCAGGGAAAATAAAAAGAATTCTTACCAGCTCAGACAAAGGAATATGATTAGGATTAAGCTCAAACCTCACACTCTGCTTTTTATTATCCCGGTTCCGGTAACTGATATAAATCCCGTTGGCAAGCATATAGCAATTTTTATAAACAGGATCAACCTTTCCCCTGGACGGCCGAAAGGACAAAACAAAAGAATCCAGGAAATTATAAAACTTCTCACAAACCGGATTTTCAGTATCCTTAAAAGTCGGAATAACGATAGAAATTTTATCAATCGAGAGCCATTCAAAAGGAAACAGCTTTTCAAAAAATGATACAGTTAACCCGCTATTAGATACCCGGGTTGGATAAAGTTTGTTGACGAAGGAATCCGACTCCGAATCCTTGACTTCTTTCAATTCCCTATGTATATTGAAAGTTTCATATTCTGATGAATCGCCCTTTCCGGTGCTGCCAACACCGGAAGGGCACTTTTTATCTTTACCAGGCAACGACAATTACTTGCCCCCCTGCCCTAAAATAGTGATAAGTTTTTTAATCTTGAAAGCGCAAGCCGGACGCCCGAACTCAACAATAACATGCGGCGACATCTGGAATACGCATTCAACATTATCACCCTCAAGGCCGGAAAGCTTTTTCAACTGCTCCTCATTCACGGAAAGATTAACCGTACCCCCAGTAAAAAGGAAATCGGCATAACCGGCATCCCTAGCACCTTCTTTTGACGGTTTCACGGACCCTACGACTACGGAGATTGACATTTTCAACATTTTTTTGCTCCTTTTTTTGTTTACAATTACAAAACGAAATATTTTATAATTATAAACAATAGAACAAAAAGTAAAACTTGTCAAATAAAAATAAACACTGTATAATAAAATAAACAAAAAAAATAAGGAGACTGCAAGCATGAGAACAGATTTTTTCAAATGGTACACCGAAAACGCAAAAAAACACGATGGCCTAACAAGCCCCGCAAACGCCGCAAAAATGATTGGAATTTCAACCCAACATTTAAACAGGATCATTGAAATGGGAAGAATAAACAAGTATTACTTTAAAAAAACTCCATTCATCGGACTAGATGAAATATATGAGGAAATCCAAAGAAGAGGAGCAAAAGAATATACAAGAGAATTCTCCGAAGCTGTATTAGCACCTATCTATCCCAGTCCAGAATTAAACGACTGGATAGAAGAACTACAACAAAAATTCAGCAATGTAATGGGGGGAGCCACAGAAGAACAAAGAAGAGATTTCTTTGATCAAAGACTACAAGAGTGGAAAAAAACAGCAGACCCGGAAAGAGTAAAACTACTTGCCGAAAGAACAAAAAAAATAGCATTACAAGAATGGAAAAGTATATAATTTGAGCTTGTTTGAATTATTTAATCCTTAAACAAGAGACACCCGCAAGGGGTGTCACAACGGCGCACGGCCAGACCAGGCGATAACCGACAAACAGACAGAAATAAAAATACTGCTCTGGAAGGCTGCTGATCACTGAATCCATTCAACCCCGCAGAAAAGTACAAATCAATCCTGAAACCCAACTATCATGTTTATTTGCTCCGCGCACGCACATACAAGTATGGCGAGCTGCTCTACTTAAGGGGAATCCTTCCCCTACAGCTTACCCCTGAAATTTAAGCCATTCCGGCGATTCTGAGAGCGATTCAAACTATGACAGCCAATTTACCGCCCCATGCCGGAACGTTGCGCAGGCCGCATAATACGCGCTATGCCAAGCCTCACGGGGAAGATCACAGCGTCACCAGGCAGACCAGAGCAGCGGCATGACATAGCGGCAAGTCCATTATGCGACGTTACGGCACAGGGGAAAATGATAACAAAATCAAGGCCAGGTACGGACCCGCAGCCCATGAAATGATAACAAAAATATATGTTGCCGCCAGACTGCAACCTTAAATC
>JAQUOK010000315.1 GCA_028717165.1 Victivallaceae bacterium
AGGATCAGGATCGGAGGATTCCTGAGAATTGCCCGGGCAATGGCGACGCGCTGTTTCTCCCCGCCGGAGAGTTTTGAGCCTTTTTCGCCGACTTCGGTTTCGTAGGCGTTCACATGGCGCCCGTCAACAATAAATTTATGGGCGTTGGCTTTTTTGGCGGCTTCTTCAATTTCATTTTTCGTGGCATCGGGGTTGCCGTACGAGATATTTTCGGCGATGGTTTCATTGAAAAGTATGGGATCCTGGGTAACTATCCCGATATTTTTGTGCAGAGAGGCTATTGACAGGTCGCGGACGTCAATGCCGTCGATAGTGACCGATCCCGAATTCACGTCGTAAAAACGTGCGATCAGGTTGGCGATGGTAGTTTTTCCCGAACCGGTCTCGCCGACGACGGCGACCACCGAGCCTTTGGGAATCTTAAAGCTTATGCCGTCAAGAATATTGCGTTCCTCATAGGAGAAAACCACGTCGTTAAAGGATATTTCCTTTTGGAAGTCCTTAAGGATAACCGGATCGGGTTTTTCCTTTATTCCGGTATCGGTGTCGATCAGGTCGAAATAACGGTCTGCGGCCGCCATGCTCCGCTGGATGTAGGTGGTTACTTTCGCAAGGTCTTTAATCGGCCGGTAAGCCATGAAAGCGGGTGCCAGCAGGGCGACAAGGACGGTAAAGTTGACATCCTTGCTGTAAGAATAGACCAGAAAAACCAAAGTTGCCGCAACGGCGACGACTTCCATCAGGGGGCTCATGAGAAGTTGGAATTTGAGGGCACGAATGACCGTCCGGAAATACTTGCGGTTGATTTTCCTGAAACGGACTCTTTCAATATCTTCGGTATTGTATGCCTTGACGATCAGGATGCCGGTGAATACTTCGTGCATTCTGGAGATCACTTCCGCGATTGCGGCGAGCGATTTTTTGTAAATATGCCTGATTTTACGCCCGAGTATGGCTATCGGGATGACAATCAGGGGAGTACCGGTCAGCAGTATCAGGATAAGGATGAAATTCCTGCTCTGCATGCTTAAAACGATAATTGCGGCGATACAAGCCAGAATTTCAATCGGACAGCGGGTGGCGTCGGCAATGACGTTGGCGACTGAACTTTCGATCGTGGATGTATCGTTGGTGCAGCGGCTTATTAAATGGCCGACATCCATTTTGCCGTAATATTTCAGCGACTGGCCGAGCAGTTTGTCAAAGGCTTCATTGCGCAGATCGGCGATGACTTTGGCTCCCACCCAGCGGGTATAATAACGGTTAATGTAAGTGGCGAGGTTTTTTATCGTCCAGCCGAGCACGAAAGCGACGACATAGAGCGCAAAAAACTGCCAGGTCATCCGGCCGGTATCCGTACTGACCGGAAAAACAATTTCCGTCGGCCAGGTAATAATGATTTCCCTTTTGCCCTGAACTTTAATGGGCAATCCGAATTTGGCGGAATATTTTTTCAGTTTTTCCAGAGACGCGGTCAATTTCGGATCGGGATCGGAAGGGTTCAGGATTTTTTCGACCTCATCGAGTTTTTCCCGGCGCGAGAGCTGTTTGCCTTCGGTCTTTTCAATGGTATCGACGATCTCGACGGTTTTCCGGCTGACGTTTACGGTCCGGCTGCCGTGATTGGTCGGCTGCTCGACCGCGTTAAGCAGTTCCGGAACGATCATCAGGCTGCCGAACAGGGAGCCGCCTACCAGGAAACCGGCAATGATCCCTACCGTGAGCCTGAACCAGTAAGGTTTGGTATAGCTCAGCAGTCTGAAATAACTTTGGGAAGTAAATGCTTTTTCGTTTTCCAGTCTTTTTCCCATCGGTCACCCGCAAAGAATTTTTTCAATTGTCTCGACGACGAATCTGCGTTCTTCAGAAGTCGATTCCGGGAATATCGGCAGGGCGAGGATTTCCTTGGAAGTTTTTTCGCTTACCGGCATATCCCCTTCTTTATAGCCCAGGGAACTGAAGCATTCCTGCAAATGCAGGGGCAGGGGGTAATAAACCGCGCAGCCGACTCCGGCTTCACGCAGTTTGTCGCACAGTTCATTGCGCCTTCCGTCCGCGACAAGAATGCAGAACTGGTTATAAATATGTCTGCTTGCATAATCCGCCACTACCGGCATTCCGACTTTGCTTCCGAGTTTCGATTCGGCGAAAAGCCGGCGGTATTCCGCGGCGTTCCTTTCCCGTGCCGAACTCCAGGAATCGAGTTCGCGCAGTTTAATGGAAAGTACTGCCGCCTGCAGGGCGTCGAGACGGAAATTGCCGCCCACATACTTGTGCATGTAAGTGGAGCCCTGGCCGTGGTTGCGGAAGATGCGCAGCAGTTCGATTTTTTCTTCGTCGCCGGTGGTTACAATGCCGCCGTCGCCGAAACAGCCCAGGTTTTTGCTCGGGAAAAAGGAAAAACAGCCGTAATTCCCCATGCTTCCGGCGCGTCTGCCATTGTATTCGGCGCCGATGGCCTGGCAGGCGTCCTCGATAACGATGAGATTATGCTTGGCGGCGATGGCTCTGACGGCATCCATGGCGCAGCATTGCCCGAAAAGATGAACCGGAATTATCGCTTTGGTTTTCGGAGTTATTTTCGCTTCGATCCGGGACGGGGCGATATTGAAAGTGTCCGGCTCGATGTCCGCGAATACCGGGGTGGCGCCGACCCGGCAGATGGCGCCGACGGTGGCGAAAAAGGTAAACGGAGTGGTGATGACTTCATCGCCGGCGCCGATGCCTTCGACCATCAGCGAAATGATCAGGGCGTCCGAACCTGAGGTTACGCCGCAGGCGAATCGCGTGCCGCAGTATTCCGAGATTTCCTTTTCCAGTTTCTGTACTTTGTCACCGAGTATGAAGCGCTGGGAATCGCAGATATTGCTTATTTCCTGTAAAATTTCCTTTTTCAGGCCGCGGTATTGTTCTTTTAAATCGAGTAATGGTACCTGCATAAGAGTACTCCCGTATTATTTTGGGGATGATAAATAAAAATCAAACTCCATAAGATAGACCGTCTTAACGTTTATGTCATGTTAAAATAGATATTTTTTTATAAAAATTCTCGATTAAATTTCAGGAATTCTACAAAAAAAGCCGGGTTATGCTATATTGGATAAAACAAAAAATTTTCGAATTAAGGCCGTGAGCAAGTTTTTTTTAGTAATGATCCCGGCGGGATTAAAGGTTAACAGCCGTAGGTAAAACTTCGTATTATTAGTGTCTTTGTTTTACACTTTTATCATAAAAGCATTTTTAAATACGGAAAATCCATATGGATCGTTGATTTGGCAATAGTGTTAAGTCAATCGTTGGTTGACCCATGTCACGGCTGGGGACAGCCGTGGCTACATCGGGAGACGCAGGTAAAAGATAAATGATGTAGCCGCCCCTGTCCCCAGGGGCGTAAGCGACATTAGACGTTTGACTTAACAATAGTTTAATTTAGAAAGTTTTTAGCGGAGGATTCCGTTGAAGTTGAACAATAATTACAGGCTGGAAATAGAAAAAATAAGTTTCGGCGGCGCCGGACTGGGGCGGATTGACGGAAAAGTCTGCTTTGTACCGCGGGTTTTGCCGGGGGAAATCGTTGAAGTTGAAGTAAAGAAGGAAAAACCCGACTATTATACCGCAAAGCTGCTTAAAGTCCTGGAGCCGTCTTCCCTGCGTATGGAAGAGCAATGTCCCTACGGTAAGTTCTGTCCCGGCTGCGCTTTTCAGCATGCCGATTACCGGTATGAGAGCGAAATTAAAAACGGACAAATGCGGGATTTCCTGGAGCGCAGCCTTCCCCTGGATAATTGCGAATTCGGTTCCTGGCAGGCTCCGGAAAAAGCGTTCGGCTACCGCAATAAACTGGTTTTGCATGTGGAGAAGGACGGTTCCGGAACTTTTCTGGGGTACAGGTACGAAGACGGGCGGAAGGTTCTGGATGTGGAGCAGTGTCCCCTGGCGTGTGACGAAATAAATGCGAAACTTGCGGAATTACGGAACGACAGGGGCTTTTTCCATACTCTGCATGACGGCCAGACTTTTACTTTGCGGTATACTGCGCACGACGGGGTTGTTTGCTGGCGCAACGCTCCCGGCTCCGGTTTGAGCTGGCTGAAGGAGGATATGCCGTTCGGCAGGTTTTCTGTTCCCGCCGGGAGCTTTCACCAGGTGAACGGTTTCGGGGCCGCGGCGCTGGTCGAGAATGTTACTGCGCTTCTGCGCCGGGAAGATCCCGAGGCCGTAATTGATCTGTATTGCGGCTCCGGCCTGTTCGGGGTAACCGCGGCGCTTGCGGGAGTGAAAAAGATTTTCGCAATTGAAATTGACCGCCGGGCCGTTGAGTCGGCGCGCTATAACCTGCGCCTGTACGGTGCGGAAAATTCCGAAGTCATTGCCTCCGACGCCGGCGGGGCGCTGAAAAAACTGGCCGGGAAGCTGCCCGGCTCAACGGTTCTGATCGTCGATCCGCCGCGAGGCGGCCTGAATCAAAATACCGTAAAAAGCATCGTCAGAAGCGAAATCGGGCATTTGATTTACATTTCCTGCAGTCCTGATACTCTGGGCCGGGATTTAAATATGTTCTGTAATAACGGTTTTGACTTGAAATTTGCGCGGATGATCAATATGTTTCCGCGCACGAGTCATTTTGAGACATTTACCTGTTTAACGAGGAAATAATGGAAAACGATATGTTGCGCGGGCACCGGGCGCGCCTGAGAAAAAAATTCCTGACCGGCGGTTTGAAGGCCCTCCATGATTACGAGGCGCTGGAAATGCTGTTGACGTTTGTGATCCCCCGGCGCGACGTCAAACCCGTGGCCAAGGCGTTAATGCTTGAATTCAAGGA
>JAQUOK010000316.1 GCA_028717165.1 Victivallaceae bacterium
GAGCGGAGCACGTCATGAAGTTCGATGAGTTTCATAAAGGGGCATATTGCCTGTTCAGAAACCGGAATGAACAACTTGTCTGGGTTTTCCTTTTTCAGACGGTGAATTATGCCGACTTCGGTTGCGACGATTATTTGTTTGGCAGCCGTTTCCCGTGCGAATTTCAGCATGCCGCCGGTGCTTAAGGCGGCATCAGCCGTTTCCACGGTTTCCGGCGGGCATTCAGGATGTATCATAACCGCCGCGTCCGGAAATTCCCGTTTGCGCTGTTCTATCATTTCCTTGCTTATCCGCATGTGGGTGGGGCAGAATCCAGGCCACAATATAAGTTTGCGCCCGAGCCGGCGAGAAACATTGGCGCCGAGATTTCTGTCCGGCAGGAAAATTACTTCCTTGTCCTCCGGGATCGAGGCGACGACTTCGGCGGCATTGGCGGACGTACAGCAGATATCCACTTCGGTTTTTACTTCGGCGGTACTGTTGACATAGGCGACCGCGACTGCGCCGGGGTGTTGGCGCTTGAATTTGCGGAGCTCTTCGGCATTGGCCATATCGGCCATCGGACACCCGGCTTCAACAGGAAGGAGGACGGTTTTGTCCGGTGAAAGTATTTTGGCGGTTTCCGCCATGAATTTCACGCCGCAGAATACGATTACGTCGCAGGCGACGTCTTTAGCTTTGATGCTCAAACCAAGCGAATCGCCGACGTAATCGGCAATGTCCTGGACTTCTCCCAACTGGTAATTATGGGCCAGGATAACCGCGTTTTTTTCTTGGCGTAATTTATTTATGCGCGCGATGATTTCCTGCTGATTCAACTCTGTCATAATGTCAATATTCCTTATTGGAGTGCCTGGTCGAAATCCGCGATGATATCGGCGATATCCTCGATTCCGACGGAAACCCTGATGAAACCGGGATTGATGCCGGCTGCGGTTTTGGCTTCATCCGACAACTGCTGGTGCGTGGTTGTCCACGGGTTGATGACCAGGGTGCGGGCGTCTCCGATGTTAGCCAGATGCTTCGCCAGTTTAACCGAATTTATGAATTTGCGGGCAGCGTTTTCTCCGCCTTTTATCCCGAAACCGAATACCGAACCGAAACCGCCGTTAAGGTATTTGGCCGCGATTTTATGGGACGGATGATCTTCCTGACCGAGATAACTTACCCATTCGACTGCCGGATGTTTTTTCAGGCGCTGCGCCAGAAGTTCCGCATTGCGGCAGTGCTTTTCCATTCTCAAGGCCAGTGTTTCCAGTCCCTGAATGAGCAGGAACTGATTCATCGGGGCAGGGCAGGGGCCTATATTGCGCATACCCTGAACCCGAGCTTTGACCGCGTAGGCGGCATTGCCGAAAGTTTTATGGTAAATTACGCCATGATAGCTTTCATCCGGCTCGGTAAATTCGGGGAAACGGCCGTTCGTCCAGTCGAATCTGCCGCCGTCGACAATTATGCCGCCGATGGAATTTCCGTGTCCGCCGATCCATTTGGTACAGGAGTAAACGATAATGTCAACGCCGTGTTCGAGCGGCCTGCAGAGATATGAAGCGAAAGTATTGTCGATAATTACCGGCAGGCCGTTTTCGTGAGCCGCCTGGGTGACCGCGTCGAAATCCGGAACGTCGCCCTTCGGGTTGCCGATGGTTTCCCCGTAAACCAGCTTCGTATTGTCCCTGACGTTTGCGTTTATGCTTTCCGGGGTGAGTTCGTCAACAAATGTAACTTCTATCCCGAAACGGGGCAGGGTGTACTGAAACAGGGTTTGGGTTCCGCCGTACAGGGAGGCTGAACTGATAATATGGTCTCCGGCGGCGGCAATGTTGGTTACCGCCAGAAAAATCGCCGCCATTCCGCTCGCGGTTGACAGTCCGGCAACTCCGCCTTCCAGGGCGGCCAGCCGTTTTTCGAAGACGTCGGTCGTCGGATTACTCAGGCGGGTGTAAATATTGCCGGATTTTTTCAGCGCAAACAGTTCTTCAGCTTCCTGGGAAGATTCGAAAACATAGCTGGCGGTCTGATATATCGGTACGGCGCAGGCTCCGGTAGCCGGGTCTCCGTCAAACCCGGCATGTAATGCCAGTGTGGATGGTCCGGGTTTATTCATTTTATAAATCTCCTTTTCATTATATTTTATAGACTCTTACGAAATGCAAAGCAGTTTGCGTTTTTTAAACGCGATTAACAACGCGGACTTGCTGTTTACGCGCGGAGATCGCAAGCTACTTATTCTGTTTTATTGCAAAACTCGTATTTCGCATAAGTCTCTTATATTTTATTTTGTAAAACTTTTAATTTTCTGTTTACAAACTTTCTCTGTGAGCTCAAGCAGTTTCTTTACATGAACCGCGAGAATCTCCAGATCTCCTTTTGATATCCGGTATTTGGGGTCATAACGGCCCCCGATATAAGCTTCGTCCAGCAGTTTAAAGCGGTCTTCCTCCTCTTTGGTTTCACAGGGGAAAATGCCGGCAAAAGAACTATCCTGCCCGGCAGCCATTGGGTTTAACAGGGCAAGCCAGCGTTCGTTAGGGAAATAGTTAGTAAATACAAGAAGAACTGTTTTGAAAGAATGTTCCGCAGCTTGTTGAAGCTGAAAAGCAGCCCAGTTATAACTTTTATCAGCCATTGAATGCTTAAAAAGTCTTAGAGAACTTTTTGCGCTTTCAAACCAGTAATCAAAGTGTTCCTGAGCAATGCGTTGTTTTTCCTCCGCGTTCTGTTTTTGTTCACCTGCAAGTTCAAACTTGCCGGAATCGAAAAGCATACGGCCTTCTTTTTTAATGTCGGAAAAAAAGTATTGCCCCCTGACAAGCTTGATATTCAAATCCCATATGTCGTGAACTATGATCCTCGGATGAGCGCTAAATTTTAACGCGTTGCACGCTTCTGTTATTTTACGCCACAGAAGGCTGTCTTCAGCAGTGGTTTTATATTCCGTAACGACAAGGATATCATAATCCGACACGTGTCCCGACCTGCGGTCCGGCTTGAGGTCGGCTTCGAGCTTGTAGTCGCCGCGGGCATATGAACCGAAAAGTATGATCATTTCCACATCGCCGCACCTGTCGCGGATAACGGAAACAATATCATTCAATTCGAGGCGCTTTATTTCCGGTAAATGTTCAATCGTCTGTTTCATATTACCCCTTTAAATGACTAAATTCATTAAAAATTCCTTATCACCAGTTATCAGTATTATCCATTCGGTGTTCGATGTTCAATATCGCTTTAATTTTCCTTGTGTAAAAACAGTGCGGTTGACAAATACCTTTCCGCCGTGTCCGGGAAGATCGTTACAATGGTTTTCCCCCGGTTTCCCTCGCGTTTCGCCAGCCGGACTGCGGCGCAGGCGGCGGCTCCCGCGCTGATCCCGCATAGAATTCCTTCCTCACACGCCGCCCGCCTGGCGAAGGCGAGGGCGTCATTGTCGCTTACGGTGATTATTTCGTCAATCAGTTCTATTTGCAGAATGTCCGGAATGAAACCGGCGCCTATTCCCTGAATGCCGTGTTTACCGGGTTTCCCGTTGGAAAGCACCGGTGATGATTCCGGTTCGACCGCGATGATTTGCAGGGCCGGATTTTTTTCCTTGAGAAACGTTCCTGTACCGGTCAGGGTTCCGCCGGTTCCCACGCCCGCGACAAAGATATCGATTTTGCCTTCCAGCGCGTCCCATATTTCAACTGCGGTAGTTTCGTAATGGGTTTTAACGTTAGCCGGGTTTTTGAACTGCTGAGGCATAAAGGCGTTTTTATGCGTTTTCAGCAATTCCTCGGCTTTGGCGACGGCCCCGCTCATGCCTTCGGCCGCCGGAGTCAGAACAAGTTCCGCGCCAAGATGCCGGAGCAGGTCCCGGCGTTCCTGCGACATCGATTCCGGCATGGTAATGATCAGCTTGTAACCTCTCGCCGCGGCCGCCATGGCCAGGCCGAGCCCGGTATTGCCGCTGGTCGGTTCGATAATCAGTGAACCGGGACGCAATTTCCCGGCTTTTTCCGCGGCTTCGATCATGCCGACCGCGATCCTGTCTTTTATGCTTGAAGTCGGATTATAGAATTCCATTTTGGCATAAATCCGCGCCGCGTCAGCATTCAGGCCGCCGCGGTATCTTACCAGCGGAGTTTTGCCCACCGCAAGCGAAATGTCGTCATAAACTTTCATGCAATATATTCCTTTCGCCTGGTTCCAGCTCAATAATCTGGGTCAGGTTTACCTTTTTCGCTTCTTTCCGAAAGCTTTCGGAAAGCAGTTGCCATAAAACTGCCGTCCTGCATCCGTTAAAGCGTTTACAGCGCCTGTCCCGCCTGGAACAGCTTACCAGTTCAACGGGGCCTTCGAATAATTCAATCAGGTCCAGAACGGTGATATTTCCCGGGGCGACATTTAATTTATAGCCGCCCTGGCATCCCCTTTCCGTGACCACCCATTTCGCCTGGCGCAGTTTTATCATTATCTGTTCCATATACGGCTCCGATATCCCCTGTTCCCTGACAATATCTTTTCCCTTGACCGCTTTTTCCCCGGACAAGGTTTCCGTCAGCTGCAGAATTATGCGCAGCCCGTATCGCGTTTTTGTTGAAATTTTCATTTTCCGGTTCCGTACGTCTGTAATGTTTACAGAGTTCATAAAGTATATGGCCGCAACTTGCTTGTCAAGAGGGATCGGCGCTTAATCAATTATTTTTTATCAGAGTCATTCCAGAGAAAATCAGGATATACGAGATTTTTGGAGGGCGAGACTCTGTCGAGCCGCAAACGTTGAACGTATTTCGGCTCGTGGGGACACTCGCCCTCCCTTGAGTTTCCTAGATCGGAAGA
>JAQUOK010000317.1 GCA_028717165.1 Victivallaceae bacterium
CAGGGGCTTTTGCCGCCCAGTTCAAGTGTTACCGGGGTCAGGTTTTCGGCGGCGGCCTGCATTACTTTCCGGCCGAATCCGGGGCCGCCGGTATAGAATATATAATCGAATTTATTCCGCAGCAGGACTTCCGTTTTTTCGTCTTCATCGATAATGGTCGCGACATATTCCTCGTCGAAACATGAAGAAAGCAGCTTTTTTATCACCGCTGCCGTCGCCGGAGCCTGGGTGGCGGGTTTCAGGACGGCGCAGTTGCCCGCGGCAAGCGCGGCGATGAGCGGGGAAACGGCGAGCTGGAATGGGTAGTTCCAGGCGGAAAATATCAATACGGAACCATAGGGTTCGGGATAGATTCTGCCTTTGGCCGGAAGGTTGTTCATATGAACCGGAACCCGCCGGGGCCTGGCCCATTTTTTCAGGCGCCTGCACATATAAATGATTTCTTCGAGGATACCGGAAGTCTCGGTTTCGATGGCTTCAAATTCGGACTTGCGCAGATCTGAATATAACGCGGCGTGAATATCGTGCCGCATTTCTCTGATTGTACTGGAAAGACGGGTCAGGGCCTCACGCCGGAAATTGAGATCGAGAGTGGCGCCGCTTTGAAAAAATATTTTCTGTTCACCTGAGATATGTTTGACTTGCTTATCAAAATCTTCCATTAACGTCTCCCGCGTTGATTTTATCAGTTTAATATACCGTCGGGGGCGGCAACTTAAAGCATTTATTGCGGATTTTCAATTTTATTAAAGAAAAATGCCTATTTGTTTTGAAAATTACCCTTTTTTATGAGATATTGACGCTGATAAAAAAATTAAAAGCAATGACGGAAAATGAAATTGAAAACTTTTGTAATAGCCGCCTGTTTTGCCGCGTTGATTTGTTTCAGCGGCTGCAGTTTTATTCAGGAACTCAGAAACCCGCAGAAAAGGCCGCAGAAAACTGCTGAAAAAACGGTGCGGAAACCGGTGTCCAATGAACCGGAAGTCCTTCCTGACGGCACTACTTACGGACTTAACCCCTATGAAAAGCAATATATAAACGATATCGACCAGGACTTTAAACGCCGGCAGCAGTTGAATTCGCGCAAGGTTTTCGGCGGCTTGACTCCCTGAGTTTTTCTTGTTTTTTAACGTTCAAAGGCATATATTAATTTACTTTCGGTAAATGACAAACAGGGATTTCGGGAATGAAAAGATTCGAAGAGCTTTTTGTTGAGCTCAAGGAAAAAATAGCCGCTCAGGATGTTAACTCCGGAACCGTTAAGGAGTTCAATAAGGGCAAGCATTTTATCGGCAAGAAAATAGTCGAGGAGGCCGCGGAAGTATGGATGGCTTCGGAATACGAGGACAAAAAAGCCGCCGCTGAAGAAATATCCCAGCTGCTCTATCATTTGCAGGTCATGATGATCGCAAACGGACTCGAACTTGAAGAAGTTTACGAATACCTTTAAAAATGTAGCTTAAGCGTCCGAGACGGTTGTGCTACGTTAAGTTGTGAAAAAAACAAAGCATGAAAAATTATATATGTCGGGAGAACTTATGCTGCAGATAGCAATTCCGAATAAAGGCGCCTTGTCGGACGAGTCGGTCGGACTGCTCAAGGAAGCCGGTTACAAATGTACCCGTTACGGCCGGGAACTGATCGTTACGGATAATGGCAACAATATTGATTTTGTTTTTTTAAGGCCGCGGGACATCGCGGTTTATGTCGGCAAAGGCATAATCGACATGGGAATTACCGGGCGCGACCTCGCGGTCGACAGCCGGGCAGGGGTGGCGGAAATCCTGGCGCTGGATTTCGGGAATTCCTCTTTCCGCTATGCCGTTCCCAGGGACTCCGGGCTGGGGCCGGATGATTTTGAAGGCCTGAGAATTGCCACGTCCTACCCGGAAATAGTCCGGCTTGACCTGGAAAAACGCGGCATAAGCGCCCAGATCGTCCGGCTTGACGGGGCGGTCGAAATTTCCATCGAACTCGGCGTGGCCGACGCTATCGCCGACGTCGTTGAATCCGGGCGCACCCTCAAGGAAGCCGGGCTGGAAGCGGTCGGCGAATCCCTGATGCAGTCTGAAGCCATTCTCGTCGCCCGCAGCATGGAAATTGCCGAGCGGGATGAAGTAAAGCGGCTGCTCGGCCGTCTGCGCGGAATCCTGGTGGCCCGCAAATACGCCATGGTTGAATATGATATTCCCGTCGCAAAACTCGATGAAGCCTGTAAGCTGACTCCGGGAATCGAGTCGCCGACCATTTCTCCTTTGAGCAAGCCCGACTGGGTGGCGGTCAAGGCAATGATCAAGCACAAGGAAAGCAATCACATAATGGACGAACTGCATAAGATCGGCGCCCGCGGCATCATCGTCACTAATTTGCGTTCGTGCCGCCTTTGAGATAATTATGAATTATTATCGCATTGAGAAAATAACTTTTAAATATGGTCGAGAATAGAAATATGAATTTTATTGAGAGAGCCAAAGAAGTAATTGATGTTGAAATAAAAGGTTTGCGGACGATTCGCGACAATCTCGACGGCAGCTTTGAGCTCCTCGTCGAAAAATGCGCCGAAACCGTTAAGGCCGACGGCAAACTTATTGTTACCGGTATCGGCAAAAGCGGTTATATCGGTCAGAAAATCGCCGCGACTTTGTCGAGCGTAGGTTCTCCGTCCGTCTTCATGCACCCGGTCGAAGCCCTGCACGGCGACCTCGGCATCATGCAGAAAAAAGATTTGGTGCTGGCGATCAGCTACAGCGGCGAGACCGAGGAACTTTTATCGGTTCTGACTCCCGCAAAGCGTCTCGGAGTAAAAATTTTCGCCATTACCGGCAATCCCGTCTCATCTCTGGCGAAACTTTCCGATTTTACCATGCCGATGACGGTCGGCGAGGAAGCCTGTCCGTTCAATCTGGCCCCGACTACTACGACCACCGCTTTGCTTGCCCTGGGCGATGCGCTGGCGCTGGTGCTGCTTGACAGTTACGGTTTTACCAGGGAGGATTACGGGCGGCTTCATCCCGGCGGGGCTATCGGGCGCGCGGTAACGCTGCGGGTCAGTGACATTATGCGTTCGGGTGACAGGTGCGTCCTGGTTTTACCCGGAACGACGGTCAAGGACACTTTGTTGAAAATGACTCGCGCCCGCTGCGGAGCGGCGATTATTGTTGACGATAAACAAGCCCTCCTGGGGATTTTTACTGACGGAGATTTCCGCCGCCATGCGGAAAAGGATATTACGATTCTTTCCAAAGAAATAGGTTCGGTGATGACCGCCGGCCCGGTTGCGGTTAAAACCGGGGCGCTTGCCGTGGAAGTCCTGAAACTGGTCGAGGACCGTCATATCAACGATATAATCGTGCTCGACGAGAACGGAAAAGCCGTCGGCCTGATAGATGTCCAGGACCTGCCCGGATTGAAACTCATGTAAAAAAATCAAAAATAACGAAACCGACGCAGGAGACGAGGCTGACAAAAGTCCAATTTTCTCAAACAATGACTTTTATCGGGGCCGTCGCAGGAGTGCTTTTCTAATTATTTAAAAGGTTTTTCAGTAACGGCTATGTAGATTTTGCCGCAGCTTTGTTTTTCTTGTTTTTCGCCAGATAATATTTGGTCAAAATAATATCTATCCCGACCATCAGGAGATTGATTATATAGAGGAATATTACCCAGTCGCGGGCGTGGTAATATTTATGGAGAATACCGCTGGTATAGCCGATAAACACCAGATAAAGGAAAGGCAGACTTTTGCCTATCGGGTTTCTGGTCTTGTAAGTTTTATAAATCGCCATCGGCCAGCTTGCCCCGAAACAAAACAGCATAACCGCTTCAAAAACGCCCATAACAGTATCCTTTTTCAGTTGATTTCAAGTCTGTAATATACCCCCCCTGAATATCCATGGCAATTTTTCTAAATGCGAATATCGGAAATGTCCGCGCTGTCGGTGAAGATCATTGCCAGGCGGTCAATGCCCAGCGCACAGCCGGAACATTCCGGCATACCGGATTCCAGGGCTTCCATGAAATCATCGGGGAAAGGGTAGGGGATGAAACCGTTTTCCGCGCGTACGGCCCGGGCTTTTTCAAAACGCCGCCGCTGTTCATGCGGATCCGGGAGTTCGCCGTAGGCGTTGGCGAGTTCCATTCCGGCGATATACAGTTCCCAGCGTTCCGCAACGGCGGGATCATTTTTTTTCAGACGGGCAAGGGCCGCACGTTCGGCGGGATAATCCGTCAGAAAAGTGATTCTGCCTTTTCCGAGACAGGGTTCTAGCTGTAAAGCCATGATTTCATCAAATTCCGCTTCCGAACCGATCCGGCCAGGATTGATCCCGGCATATTTTTCAAACGCTTCGCGGACGCTGATTATCTGCGGGGCTAGGCCTAAATCAATAATTTCGCCTTGGTAAACGATTTGTTGAGAATTCTTCAGCCGTATTGCGGCAAAACGCAGCAATCCAGCCGTAAAGTCCAGCAGGTCAAAATAATCGCTTCCGGTTTCATACCATTCGAGCATGGTAAATTCCGGCCGGTGTCGGGAACCGAATTCGTTTTTGCGGAAACATGGGCCGATCTGGTAGATTTTTTCGTATCCGGCGCACAGCATCTGCTTCATCTGCAGTTCCGGGCTGGTACGCAGAAAAGCGTTTTCAACGGCTATGCCCTCGATATGTTCTTCGGGAGCGGGAGCGGCAATGACGACCGGAGTTTCTACTTCCATGAAACCTTGTTCAGCGAAATAAGCGCGAACGGCATTAATAAGCCCGGCACGTTCACGTAACCGGGCTTGAATATTCCTCAGATGTGCAAGTTTTTCCACTGA
>JAQUOK010000318.1 GCA_028717165.1 Victivallaceae bacterium
TCAAAGAAATCGCGACGCTGGCCGAAAATACCGCAATGGACAGTTCCGTTGCGGTTGCCGCCAATCTTGACCGCTGGCTGGCGGATAATCAGGATTCGATAAAGTGGAACGCCGAGGAAAACGGCGAAGCCCCGGATATTCCGCTTACCGACCTGCCCGCCGAACTGACCGACATTATCGGGGATCTGATCGAAACCGAGGACGACATGGGGGACGATACTCAGGATTCGACGAATTCATTCAGTTATTCCAGTGACGAAGGAATGGGTTGGGGCGTGAGCGACGGCAATATCGACAGCATGCAGGCGAAAGGCATTACCGGAAATGTCCTGCCGAATAACAATGAAGTCGGCGGCCGCTCCGGCGAGGGGCGTTCCGGGAAATCTTCCGGGCAGTTCGTGGAAAAGACCGCAACCGGAAAGGGCGGGCGCAAAACCCCGACCCGGCTGACTCAGTCGCCATATGAGAAAGGCACAGTTGAAGACACGTCCAGAGACGCCCAGGGCGGAGCCTCCGGCGGCGGCAAACAGTCCGGCGTGGGCGATGAAGGCCTGATCGGCGTTACTCCCGACCAGGATCCGGAAATAAAACAGCGTTTAGCCGGGAACCAGGGAGAACTGCGCCAGCGGGCGGAAGCTTTGCTGCGGCAGTTGGGACAACGGCGGCTGCCGACCGGGGACTTGCAGCGGGCTTTGAATAAGATGGCGGATTTGAGAAACCTGCAGTCAAAAGGTAGTGATGCGGAAGTCGGACAGTTGAAAAAGGAAATCAGCGAAGCGCTGCGCAACGCCGGAACCGCCCTGACTTTAAGCATAAACGCCAATCAGGAAAAAGTGCGGCAGCAGAAAATGCAGAATTTCACGGTTAAACACCAGCAAAAGGAAAAAGTCCCGGAGGAATACCGGGACTGCGTCAGCGGCTATTTCAAAGCCCTGGCCGCGGAAGAGTAGGTGGGGGAAGGCGTTGGGGGAGAGGAAACAACTTTTTGGAAAAAAGGAAAATGGTATGTTAATTGTTGTACTATTGTTTGTTGGTACCGGTCTTTGGGCGGGAGAGAATTTATTGCCTAACGGCAATTTCGATGCCGGAAAAGACGGCGCCGAAAAATGGGAAAAGACAGACAATCTTACGAGTTTCTGGGTAACGGAAAAGGGGCGGGGCAGGGCGCTTAAACTGGATTCGCGGGTCGACCGTAAACAGGCTCTGGCCTGGAAGGAACAGCTTAAAAATGATCCCGGCGCCAAAGCGCCCGTCGCGGTTATCCCGGAAAACAAATTGCTTTCCATCGGCGCTTATGAAGGAGCGACGCTGGATTCCGACCTTATAGATGTCGAACCCGGACAGACCTATACTTTGAGTGTCGACGTCAAAGGCAAATACGGGATTATCGTCTGGATAAAAGGTTTTATGATGCACCCGCGGCGCAAACATTTGACGGATTCCTACCAGACCCGTCTAGTTCCGGAAGGAAGCGAAAAAAATAAATGGAAAACTTTTTCAATAGATTTCAACCCGACAAAACGCATGCCGAAAACCAGTAAAATGAAAGTCCGTATTTTCGTTTACTGGCCTGTCTGCATAGCTTATTTTGATAACGTCAGGATCGAGAAAAAGTAGTCGCGAGATTTAATCCCTGAAAGGGATATTTAACGTAGCCCAGGGCAGCGCCCTGGGAGTATTGTTGATCCCAAAATGTTCCCTGGATGGGAACTTCAAAAGCGGTTGAAGTTCCCTTGCAGGGAACAACGCTTGGTGTTCGTAGTACCACCGCGTTGCGGTGGGCTACGCTGAATAACCCCAACGGGGTTAACTGTACACTATTTTTATCGCAAAACGATAGAAGGTTGTATTTCAGACTTGTTTTAGAAATTATTCCATATATGGTAAATATGTAAAACCGGTGTAAAATGAAAAAACAATCAATTGCACTAATTATGTAAACCAATAAAAAATGTTTCCCGTGAATATTGGCGACAGGTAGATGGTTACGGGCCTAAACTTCCTCCGACTCTTTATCACTATTGTTCAGGAGATGCATTTGTTAACATTATTAAATCTCAAAAGCTGAGACTGTCTCATATTTCCACTATGAGTGATATTATGGAGGGCGGTTGGTTTATCGAAAAATGGAGAGAAGTTATATATGATGAAATTACTCAAGTCACAGCATTGAAAAAGATGATGGAAATAATTAATACTCCACGTTGGCAACATGGATTTACCAGCGCTTTTTCGATTGCTTAATCATTTGTACATAAAAATCCTTCGTTTAAAGAATAAAAAGAGTGGAGACTTGCAAGAGCAGGTATACAATCTCCACCTAACATGGATTTTCACTGGACAGAAAATGGTTTGAGTTCTTTTTTTGAGTTGAGTATTCAACCAGTGAATTTACAATTCCCTATTAATGAAATAGTTATTGGGCCTAGAAATTCAACATCAATGTATCATTTATATAGATTTAGAAGTTTTTGTAAAAAGATGAAGGGTTTGGGAAGAAGAAAATAAACTTTTTTCAAAAAGTTTTTGTCTTCTTCCCAAATTTTATTATACCCCTGAGAAGGCGGAGAAAGCGCCGTCAACCGGGATTACCGTGCCGTTGACGAAGCCGGCGGCTTTATTGTCAACCAGCCACAGCAAGGTACCGAGCAGGTCTTCAGGATTGCCGAATTTGCCCATTGGAGTATGGGAAATAATAGTTTTGCCGCGCGCGGTCAGCGAACCGTCTGAATTGGTCAGGAGAGCGCGGTTCTGGTCGGTCAGGAAAAATCCTGGCGCAATGGCGTTGACGCGGATATTTACCTTGGACATGTGAACCGCCAGCCAGGCCGTGAAATTGCTGATTGCCGCTTTCGCGCCGCTGTAAGCGGGGATTTTGGTCAGAGGGGTAAAGGCGTTCATGGATGAAATATTGATGACTACGCCGCCGTCTTTTTCCGCCATATTCCGGCAGAAAACCTGGGTTGGGAGCAGAGTACCCAGAAAGTTGAGGTTGAAAACAAAACCGACTCCGGCTGGATCGAGGTCGAAGAAAGTAGTCAGGCCTTCGACTTTTTCCTTCAGGTCTTCTTTGAAGAGATATTCTTTCGAAGTGGTGCCTTTCGGATGGTTGCCGCCGGCGCCGTTGATCAGGATGTTACAGGGACCGTAGGCTTCGCGAACTGTTTTTTCCGCTTCGCGCAGACTGTCGTATTCCAGTACGTTGGCGGCTACGCCCATGGCTTCTCCGCCTGCGGCGGTGATTTCAGATGCGACTTTATCGGCGTTTTCCTTGCGCAGGTCGAGGATCGCGACTTTCGCGCCGCACTCGGCCAGGGCTTTCGCCATACAACCGCATAAAATACCGCCGCCGCCGGTTACTACCGCGACTTTGCCGCTTAAATCAATTTTGAACGGAACGCTCATAGTATGCTCCTTGAATTCCGGGTTGAATAATTTTACTTTGTTTAGAAGATTAACAAAGTAAAATTGACACTCTGAAAGCGATTTTGTCAAACGTTTTTCAGTAAATCATCGTAAAAAATACCGCGTTTGGGATGGGAAAGTACAAATGCGGTGTTTTTTGTCCGGTTCAAACGGTCTTGGTCTTAAAAATATCCTGTTTTACCGTTTGAAAATGAAATATACCGCCCCGGTCAGACACAACCCGGCCCAGAGATAATTCCATTTCAAACCTTCTTTCATGTAGAAGATTGCGAACGGGATAAAAATACTGAGGGTGATGGCTTCCTGAATAATTTTCAACTGTCCCAGCGAGAGGGTTCCGTGTCCGATACGGTTAGCCGGGACCTGCAGGAGATATTCGAAAAACGCGATGCTCCAACTGGCCAGTACCGCCAGCAGCAGCGGCTTGGAATTCAGGTGTTTGAGGTGCCCGTACCAGGCAAAGGTCATAAACATATTTGAAAAGATCAATAACGATACGGTTTTAAAGATAACCATTTTCATTTTCAGTTCATCCTGTAATTTATTTTGGGCGTAAATATATCACTAACGCTGATTTTTAACAGTTGAAATCCTGAAAAACAGATGAAATCTACTCGGACGGCGAAGCGGCCCGGACTTAATGGTATTATGCATTTGCGTTAAGGCGGCAATGGCGTTATAATAAATTAAAGGCGTTTCGGAGGAGGCTATGAAAGAACGGGAAGACATGGTGCGGTTCCAGGTTGAAAACCGCGGCGTTAAAAATCCGGATGTCCTGCGGGCCATGCGCAAAGTTCCGCGCCATAAGTTCCTGCCGGAAAATCTTATCGGACAAGCCTACTGCGACTATCCGCTTCCGGTCGGATACGGGCAGACGATATCCCAACCCTATATTGTCGCCCTGATGACGGAATTGCTTGCGCCGCAGCCGCAGCACCGGATACTTGAAGTCGGAACCGGCTCCGGGTATCAGGCGGCGGTACTGGCCGAGATTGTCAGAGAGGTCTATACAGTCGAAATAATAGAACCGCTTTTCCTGGAAGCCGGGCGCCGCCTGAAGCCTTACAAAAACATACATTGCCGGCTCTTTGACGGCGGTAACGGCTGGCCGGAGGAAGCCCCGTTTGACGGTATTGTGACAACCGCAGCGGCCGCGGCAATTCCGGAAGCGCTGGTTTCCCAGTTGAAAACCGGCGGCAGAATGGTAATTCCGGTCGGGGGAGCCAATGAAGTACAAATCCTGTATGTAGTAGAGAAGACGGAGGAAGGGGCAAAGATAACCCCGAATATTCCGGTGCGTTTCGTCCCTATGACCGGTTTGCTGCGGAACGTCTGATCAGGCCTGAACGGTTTATAACGCGACGTAAGCGCTGCAAGTGTCGGC
>JAQUOK010000319.1 GCA_028717165.1 Victivallaceae bacterium
GAGCCCGTGGTTATGAAATTCGTTATATAATTTAGCCTCCGCAGGATGGCGGCAGAAGACCAGCCCAGGTTTCCAGCGGTTTTTCTATCGCCGCCCTGCGAGGGCTGAATCTTTTTACGTTACAATTTCCACGGGCTTACGCCCGAGGCTAACTAAATGACGCCGCCCTGCGGAGGCTAATAAAAAAGTACAAAAAAACTTGCACACGGCGTAACATCAACAATCCTTTCATCGTAATCCAGCACAAAGTGATAGGTTAAAATGAATGCAGAATATTTCTTATAGTGACACACTATTTTTTTTATCAGCCTATACAGATTATCCTTTTTTGTTTTTTGTTTTAGCCTGTCGAATTTGTTTTTTAGTTTCAGCTATCCTGCACGAGTACGTGAGGTTTGCTAAGGCCCAAAGCAAAGCGATTAAATTCATTTTTGATTTCTTCTAGTCGTTTGGCAACATCATGAATAGTTTTATGTTCAACATGGAGATTATCTCTATAATGTCGTAAGTCTAGTACTACATCATCATTATATTGAGTATTGTCTCTATTTTTGTATGTAACCCTACCACGGAAGATAAGATCTGGATACACATCTTTTATCCTAACAAACGTTCCTATTACTGTCGATACAACCCCACCTGGTGGTAAACTTACAATCCCATTATCTAAAAAACCAATAGGAAGCTCTTGTTCTTTCCGGGGAACACTATTAGCCCCTCCGAGCAAAACACATAGTTTTGGTTTAAGGTCAAAACTCACGTCGAGCGCTGTAGTTTGACCACAATTGACAATGCGAACACAGTAATAAGGTATATCAGCATATATTTCTATCATAATAGCAGGTTTGAGACGCTCACGTTCTAACATTGTAAGTGTATCAATGTTCTTGCGTGCAAGGTCATTAGATCGCTTAGCTATAAATGCGATAGTAAGCGTAGCTACAACATATACTCCCGTCAGCATGGTAATTACTACTCCTTGGTTTGTATTAAGCCAATCAATCATATCATCTCCTTTATTGCTTAATTTTTTCCCCAGTTTCATTTATACTAAGTTGCTGTATTCTTTATTCCGACTCAAATATGTTTCCCAAAAGTTCTACCGTTTTTAATTCCGGTCTGATATTATAGACCCCCGTATCGGGCAGATCGCTTTTTACGCCGCGCACATAAACGTAGAAAATCCCGCCGATATGTTTTTCAAAATCATAAGCGGGAAAGCGTTTTTGCAGGTATTTATGCAATGCCAGCAGATAAATCGCCGCCTGGAGATAATAGTAACTTGCGCGCATGCTCGCCGCCATGTTTTCCCGGTTATAATCGCTTAATGCCGCCCCGAGGTCATTGCTTTTCCAGTCGATTATGTAATACCGGCCGCCGGTTTCAAACACGAGGTCGATAAAGCCGTTGACTATGCCGCGCAGCGGAACCGGCGGCAGCGCCGATTCATACCCGCTTAAACGCCGGATAAGTTCATTCATTTTTAATGAATCAAGAATTTTCACGGCCGGAAAAAAGAACTGCATTTCCGGACAGCGGCATTCTCGGGGCAAATCACAAAGCCGGAAAATCCCGTCACTGCCGGGAAACGGATAAGTAAAAACATTTTCCAGCATAGCATATATCTGACCGCAGCGAAGATTTTCCGATTCAGCAAACTCCCGGCTTCCTTTTACTCCCGTAAGCATGCCGGAAATAAAAAGCTGTTCCTTTAGCATTTGTCCTATTGCCGGATCTTCCCGCCAGTCAGGATCCTTCACAACGGCAAAATCAAATTTTTCGAAAAGCGCATGAATGCAGTTGCCGGCAACCGGGCCGCGCGGAAAATCCCCAAGCGGCAGGGTTTGCGAAAATAAATCGATATTATCTTCCGGGACAATTTCATTTTCCCCGGCTTCATCATCATCACCGGGCCGGAACTCCGCATCCTGATGACTTCCCGCGGTAATCGCGGAAAAACTCATAATTCCCCAGTCATTCGGAACCGGTCTCAGAACCGGCAGAGTTTTCCATTCCGGTTCGCCGATATTCCCGGTAAATTCCGGTTCCTCCGCAAAATCATTTTCGGATACCTCAACGACTTCGATATTATCGTCAGTCCGCCACTCCCGCCGGGTTGCAGTCTTTCCTCCGCTCAACAGGAACGCATCCAGCTCATCTTCAGCCGGACACGCAGTCAAATATTCCAGACTGCCGGCCGTTCTGGGGCCGCAGGTAAAACAGCAGCGGTTTTCCGCCCGGGTCAGCGCCACATAGGTCAGGCGAACCAGTTCCCCTAAAGTTTCTTTCCGGCAGCATAAACGGTTCCGGGCAAAATTATCGCCGGAAGGATTTATTTCAAAATGCTGCCGGTATTCTTCATCATGGTAGAAAAAATTTTCTTCTTCATATTTCGAAATAAACTCCCGCTGCCAGAGGTTAAGACAGAAAACGACCGGGAACTGCAAGCCCTTGCTTTTGTGCACCGTCATTATTTTTACCGCACTGTCATCGCTTTCGAGACGCAATTCGTGTTCCTCCTCATCACCGGGATTACTGATGCGCTGATGCAGCCAGTAAATCAGCGCGGTCGGGCTCAAATTCCGCCGGGCGCTTTCACGGTGGAGCAGTTCCGTCAGGTGGAGCAGATTAGTCAGGCGGCGTTCACCCTGCGGCAGCGTCAGCAGATTGGCTTTCACGTTGACCTTAGGAGAGCGCAAAAGCCGGAAGAACATCTGGATAAAGCCTTCCTCCTGCCATTTTCGCAGGAGTTCAAAAAACATTTCCTGCCATGCTTCCATTTCAGAACCGTTATTATCGAGTTCCTCCAACGCCGAAGCGTTCAGCCGGAACAGGCCGGTCGCCAAAACGCTTTTCACCCGTACCGCGTCACCCGGCTGAATGATCGCGTTGAACAGCAGCAGGAGTTCCACGGCTTCGTCCGACTCGAAAACGTTGCCGCTCTGCTGCAAAGTCGCCTGCACCCCTGCCCCGGCAAGTTGTTCATACATTGCCAGCGCATCTGAATTGCGCGCGGTCAGGACGGCAATGTCATTTGCCCTGAGCGGAACCCGGCTCCCGTCTTCATTTTCAAAATAGGCCTGAGGATTTCCGGCCTCGTCGCTTTGCAGGAGTTTAACAATTTCAGCGCATACTGCCTTGATAAATAATTTCAGGGCAACGCCCTTACCGATATCGCGGCTGTTCATTATTTTAAGCGGCTGCCTGCCGTTTCCGTCCCGGATAATCAGTTTGCGGGCTTTCTTGCCTGACACTGCGGGTATGAAACTTATAGCCTTTTCGACAAACGGATTTTCCAGATCGAAAATCGTATTTATCCCCTTCAGAAGTGATTCGTCTGAACGGTAATTTGTCGTTAAAGTGTTTTTTTTGCCCGCAAGCTTTTCCGAAACCTGCAGATAAGAAAAAATATCGGCGCCGCGGAACTGGTAAACGGACTGTTTGGGGTCACCAACCATCAGCAGCATGGCGTCACCGTGTCTGAATGTCCGGTCAAATATCCGGAACTGCAAAGGGTCGGTATCCTGGAATTCGTCCAGCATGACAACCGGAAAATCCCGGCGGATCAGTTTGCGGAAATCATCCGACTTGGTCACCGCTTCATACATATCCAGCAGCAGGTCGTCAAAAGACAATACGCCTTCCGTGAGTTTTTTCTGCTTCAATATCCCGCTTCTTTTCACGTAATCGATAAATTTGTATTTCAGGCCGGCAAAGTAAACCTGAACGCAGCGCTCGACTTCTTCCGCGCGCGTCAGCAAACCGTCAAAATCCGAAGGCAGTTTCTTTTTGCCCGGCGCGAGATCATTGAGTCCATCCCAGGAAGCTTTAACCCTGAGGTTGTTTTCCAGCCGGTCGCGTTTCAGGAGCTTGACCAGTTCGAAAATATCTCCGAAAGCCAGAAAACAATTAAAGGCATCCGTCAATTTATCCGTGAATCTGCCTATAAAATTACCTGTCCTTTCCTTAAAAATATAAAACTCTTTGCTGCCCCGACAGTACGCCTTGAATCCGGCGCAGGCATCCTGCAGGGTGTCGATATTAAAACCTTCCGGCGCGGCAATTTCAGTAAGCGGCGCTCGCTGGATATTGCGCAGAAGCGCATGCAGTATTCCGGGATTCCAGCCATATGATTTCAGGACGTTCTTTTCGAGCCCGCTGTCGATACGGTAAAAGTTTTCACGCCAGTAATCGTTCACCAGTTCCTCAAGGAACGGCCGTTCATCCGTAATAAGTTCCAGGTTAAAACGGCTGTTGCTCTCAAAAGCGAAATTACTCAGCATTTTCTGACAGAAGCCGTGAATAGTTGAAATGGCGTTTTCATCGAAACTGAGCAGCGCCATATGCAGCGATGCTTTGATTTCATCTTCCGGCACGCAACTGTTCCGCAGGATTTTTGAGCATATATCCTCGCCGAAGTCACCGTTCTTGAGGATAGCAAGGGCACGGGAAATGCTGTTTCTAACCCGCTGAATAAGTTCAGCAGTAGCGGCTTCCGTAAAGGTAACGAGCAGTATTTCAGAAATTGCCAGTTGCCTGGAACCGCCGTCCGGAAGCGTTACGCCGTCAATGAGCAGGCGCAGGACAAGATTTTCCAGCGCCGTCGTTTTACCGGTTCCGGCGCCGGCCTCGATCAGGCTCTGCGTCCCCAGCCGCAAAGGGTGAGTCAATATGTTAAATTCGTTAGGCATTGGTATCCGTTTTACATTCCTTTCAACTCGGACGCGTCGAACAGGTCGGACGCGTCGGACTCAGTTAATTACCTTTCAACCCCAATAACTCCGTTATTTCCTCTGAAACGCACTTGAAT
>JAQUOK010000320.1 GCA_028717165.1 Victivallaceae bacterium
ATATCGTGCTGAATATTCCCTCGCCGGTTGCGGATGAACTGCGCAGCATACGTTCATTTTTCGATCCGCCGCGAGCCAATCTCGCGATAGAAATTTCCTTATGCGGTTCCAACGGCCGGGGTATAATCTCACCAGGCCAGGATCCGGATATGGTCTTTGCGGAAATTGATGTCATCGCCGCTGAAACTGAACCTTTTCCCGCTAAATTCGGCCATGTCAAGCGTTTTCCCGATACCGGCATATTTTATTATACCCTGGAAGACCCGGAACCGTTTAAGGCCCTGCATTCGATGTGCGTGCAGTCAAAAATAGAATTCGAACCTACGGACTTTCCTTATGAACCGCATTGCACCATAAAGTTGGGACGGCATACGGAATATTCCGAGAATGAAATTATAACCCGGCTGGAACCGCCCGATGAAAGTTTCATGATCGATACGATGTCAGTTTACAGTTTGAGCAAGGTAAAACAAATTCCCAGACTGCTCCACAGAGTAAACCTTGGATGACTGGGAATTATAAATTACGAATTACGAATTATAACACAAAAGGAAGAAAGTTATGAAAAAAACAATCCGTCTTTTAATTCTCGCAATGACTTTATGTCTCCTGGCCGGATGCGGCGACCGCAAGCCTGCGGTTGCGAAAAACACCATCCCGTTTGAACGGGCGATCGCGGATTACTGCCGGGCACACAACTACGGTATGAAGGTCAAAGAATTCGTTTCACTGAAAGTCAACGGAGCCAAGGCGGAAGCCACCGCGAAAATGCAGGAAGCCGAAGGCACTTACGGACTTGCCGTAAAATGGGAATTCAAGTTTCAGAAACAGCCTCACGGCAACTGGAAAGCAACCGCACACACGGCAAAGTAAAAAGGTTCTTAAAAATGTTATCATTCAGTAATGGCAAACAAGTTTTCAGGAATTGCGAATCCTCAGATAAACTTAGCATTATCATTGCCGGCGATACCTGCCCATGGCAGGATGCGGCCGAATCCGTAAAAAATGGATGGTCAAAAGAAATATTAAAGGATATCCAGCCCTATCTGGATGACGCCGATATTTCCATAATCCAATGGGAAACTCCGTTAACTGATGACGATACCCCGATCCTCAAAAGCGGCCCGAACCTGAAATGTCCTCCGGAATGTGTGGATTTTGCCCAAGCAGGCGGGTTTGATATTGCCCTGCTGGCAAATAACCACACCGGCGATTTCGGACAGGCCCCGGTAATGCAAACTGTTGGCCTGTTGGAAAAGAACGGCATTAAAACAGTCGGCGCCGGAAAAAATATCACAGAAGCGGTCAAGCCGCTGTACCTTGAAAAAAACGGTTTCAGAATTGCGGTCGTCAATGTTGCCGAACATGAATTCGGGACTGCCGGAAAAAATAAAGCCGGATGCGCGCCACTGGAGCCGCTAGATAATATTAAGGTCATCAAAAAGGCCGCTTCCGAATCCGATATCGCCCTGATATTTATTCATGGCGGCAATGAACACAACCCCGTACCCAGTCCGCGTATGGTCAGGACTTACCGGGCTTTTGCCGAAGCCGGGGCTGCGGCGGTCATTAACATTCACGCGCATTGTCCGCAGGGAATCGAATTGTGGGACGGCGTACCGGTAATCTACTGTCCCGGCAACTTTTTCTTTCCGAGTCTGTGGCAGGATTTTAACGCAAAAAATTTCTGGTGGACCGGATATCTAACCAAACTCAGCTTTGATCGCCAAGGTGTTTCCGCACTTGAAATAACCCCATATATGTTCAGTCCCGATCCGTATAAAATAGTACCTTTCACAGGAGAGAAAAGAGAAAAGTTCTGTAAATACCTCTCTGAAATATCCGCAATAATTACAAATAATGAAGTGCAAAAATATTTTGACGCCTGGTGCGCCATGACTGGCCCAGACCAAATCCGTTCCATACAAAGTTTTTCGCAAGGTGACCCTAAACAGTTAATGAGTTTACGCAATCATTTCACCTGCGAAGCCCATAATGAACTGAAAACCAATTATCTGCGCATGCTGGAAGAAGAACGAATAGCGGAGGCTGAAAAACTGCTTCCTGAACTGCAAAGACTTCAACTGGCGGATTTTTAAATTACGGAAAATCAGCAGGATTTTCTCGTCGTCCAAGGCTTGACCTGGTCGGGCAAAGCGCGAAACAATTTCCGGGTTGCGTCTTAATTTATCTCAAATACTTCGGCGCAGGGAGCGGCGCAGCCGCTTTCCGCCGCTATGCGGCGGTTGACCCGGAGAACGCGTTCGTCAAATCCGTGTCCGCGCGTGTTGAGGTTTCTTTGGTGCTGGGATTCGTGATGGCGCAATAATTCCGCTTTCCATTTCGCTTCGTCTTCGCCGAACGGGGTATAAATATCCTCGCGCATTTTCCGGGTTTTGGCGTCACGGTTGAGGTAAACGGTAAAATTACCGGCAATTTCCCTGAACATTGAATACGTCCGCCGGTGTCCCGCGTTGGTATCGTTCCAATGCGGCATGAAAACAATATCCGGTTTGATATTCCGGATGTAATTCCGGAGGATTTGTATATTTTCCCAGGATTCTTCCGGGGCGCCTTCCGCATCTTCTTTCATATGCAGGAAAGTTACGGCAGTTTCGGGCAAACCGAAAAAAGCGCAACTTGCCAGTTGCTCCCTTTCCCTTATTGCGGCTTTGGATTCGCCGGGATGTTTTTCACAAAAAGCATCTTCCACCCCGGAAGCCGCGCCGCTGACCACCGCCAGTTCAATATGATTGCCGTTATCGTGAAAAAGCTTCAGCGTTACGGCGATGGCGTCAAAATCATCGGGTGCGGAGCCAATACCAGAACTTTTGTCTTTTTATCTATTTCAGACACATTGAAAGTTACCATTATCAGACTCACTTTTTGTAAAACCAATCCGTCGCATCGAAAAATCCGCTCACATTGCCGTCGTTTTAAGGAGTGTTTCCCCGCCACGTGTGCTGTGCCGTCGCCATTATCCCGAGCGAAAGTATTTCCGGCGGAAAGTTATACCATGCGGTAGTAACCAGTCCAAGCAATTTTTCTTTTACGCATTTATTTGAAAATTCCCTGATATTACACAGAAAACGGGAATAATTGGGCAGTCCGAAAGTATCGTCTATTCCGTTACCGAGAGTAGTCGGTGCTCCTATCACCCTGAATCCTTTATCCCGGTAAAATCCGATATAGGGAAACGCATTCACGTATTTGGGGAAACCGCGCCCCAGATAGCGGCCGAAAATCTTCAGATAATTCCCGGCCGCCAGTTCTTTTTCCAGATCAATGCCTTTGCTGAATTTCGCCAGAACGGTTTTTTCCGGTTCCTGAAGCTCCCGGCTCCATTCCCCGTCCCAGCGTTTGTCGTGAACGACTCCATAGCCGGTACCGCGGGCGACTAAAAGCGGACTTTCAGGTTTTGTCGTCCAATAATCCCAATACATTATCACCGCGTCCTTATCCAGCAGATCTGCAATCTCCGTATATTGCAGATTACTTATGATATCATCCCACAAGACCGGAATACGCCCGCGCGATTTAACCCAGGCGCAAACCTTATTCATGTAATCCGCATAAAGCCTGCTTGTCCCATATCTGGCCGCGGCACTTGCACAATCAGGACATTTGCCCAGACTGCCGGTTTCATCTCCGCCGATATGCAGATACCGGCTCTCCGGATGCGCCGCCATTATTTCAGAAGCCATTTCCCTGAATAATTCAAAAGCATCTTCCTTTAAAGGACAAAACTGTTCTCTGCGCAATTTTTCAACTTCAGTTTCCAGTAAATACCGGTATTGCGGATGCCTCAGCACGTGCCGGACATGCCCCAGGGATTGAACAAGGGGAATTATATCAATACAATTAGCTTTTGCCAGGCGTTCAAATTCCTGAATCTCGTCCCGTCTGAAGGCCGCAACGGATGAAATCGCCGGATGCTTTGTAAACGGAAATTTATCGGCATATTCAAGCAATAAGGTATTTATTTTAAATTTGCCGAGCATTTCAATTATTCGCCTGACTTCGTTGAAATCAAGCATTTCTACACTTTCGAGATTAAAATGAAAACCGCGAATGGCAAGCTGAGGAAAATCCTCTATTTTTACGCACACCAGCAAATTGCCCAGTTTCAATTGTTTAATCGTCTGCAGCGCATAAAAAAATCCCCGTTCATCTGACGCACAAACTGAAATCTCATTTTCGGCTATCTTCAAATTGTATCCCTCCGGTTTGACCGAAGGCGTACTTGTCAGTTTGAAGAGCTTCCCGCCCTGTTCGTTCAAAGGAAGGGCATTCCGGTATAAGCCGCATATATGTTCCGGGACGTTCCAGGATTCAAATTTAAACTCATTCAATTGAACGTAAGAACTTCCCCACTTCAACTTCCGGGGCTGGGGAATAATGTGCGGCAAATTATTTCCTTCCAGAAAATCAGGCATGCTTTTCGCTGATAACATAAAAACCTCGTAATTATTGGCTAATGTCTTTTTGATTTGTAAGTACTTTTATATGATTTTTCAATAACGACAAGTATTTCACTGTTCAAAAAATAAATTATTTTTGAAGCACTTTATAATTTACGATCTGTGAGTATGCTGTCAAGTTGCGAAGCCTATAAAAAGCGCCCATCCGGCGGCCTGAAATTATTAAACGATGGACAAAACCGGTATTGTTAACTTTAGTTCCAATACTGCTCATTTAATGCGAATAATAGGTTTATGCAAGGCGACTTTGGTTGAAAAATCTTTTTTGATTTGCCAATTTTTCATCTTTTGCTTGACTGCGCGTTCACGGCACAGGCCGCGACTGG
>JAQUOK010000321.1 GCA_028717165.1 Victivallaceae bacterium
TATTGCCGCGCCCATCGGAGCAGACGGCGGCGAACGGATTATGCGCACGGTCGGCGGTCCGGCCTGTGTGGCCAAGAATCGCTTCAAGCTCCCCGCAGAACTGCCGTTGTCCTGGAACGCGTTCATGGCTGCGATGGCAAATGATGGAGCGGAAAAATGATCCGGCGAAGCTGGGTAATCTATCAGCGCAAATCGCGCCGGATAGTCAGCACGGTTTATCACCGTTATCACATGGCGAAGGAGGACTTGCGTATGCTCAATGACTACTGCCATAAGAAAGCGTATGTCATTCAAGTTACCAGAACCGATACCGAAACCGGAAAAGTTGTCAGCCGTTATCCTGATGTGCAACTCAAAGAAATCCACAAACAGGAGGCGGAATATGGCTAAATGCGGAGCGAAGTGTGAAATCTGGAGCCGTCCGTGCGGCTACTTCAGGCCGGTGACGAACTGGAACATCGGCAAAAAACAGGAATTCAAAGACAGAAAAAATTATCAGATCCCCAAATTGAATACAAAACCCGCTTTGCGGGAAGGAGAAAAGTAACTATGGCAACTCTTAATTTTAACGCCCATGAAGTCGAACCGAATGTGGCTTTTGAAGCAGTTCCCGCAGGAAAATACATCGCGGTAATCGTCGAGTCGGAAATGAAACAAACCAAGTCCGGCAACGGAAATTATCTCGAACTGACCTTCGAAATTACCGAAGGCGAATATAAAGGCCGCAAGGTATGGGCTCGTCTCAATATCGACAACCCGAACGTCGACGCGGTGAAGATCGCGAGGGGCGAGCTTTCGGCCATCTGCCGGGCGGTCAACGTGATGACGCCGAATGACTCGGTTGACCTGCATAACCTGCCGCTTGAAATCAATGTCAAATGTAAAAAGCGGGATGATACCGATGAAATAAGCAATGAAATCAAAGGCTATGCGACTAAAACAAGCACAACCACACAACCACAGCAGCAGTCCGCTCCGTGGAAACGCGGGTAAGATGGAGTTTGAACTGCCGTATCCTCCAAGTGTAAACCACTACTATCGGCACGTCGGCCCCCGCGTGTTGATCAGCAGGGCCGGACGTAAATATCGCGAAACCGTGATTACGCGTTTCCGGTCTTGCGGAATCGAAGCTCTGAACGGCGATATAGAGCTTTGGCTCGAAGCCTATCCGCCTGACCGGAGGCGCCGCGATCTGGACAATTTAATGAAATGCGTCCTTGATTCGCTACAGCACGCTGGGGCTTATCACGATGACAGCCAGATAGTGAGGATCACCGCCGAGAAACATGAACCGCTGCCGCCAGACGGCATGCTTTATATAAGGATGGAAAAATTATGCAATGCAGGTGTAGAAAAATAATCATAACCAGAAGAGTTGTCGAGAGTATCGCCGATCCGGTCATGCGCGAAATCTGTTACTTACTGATGGCCGGGCTCAATCTGAACGATGCCCGCACCAAGCTGAAACTGCCGTTTATGGCCTTTGAGATGTTCATTGACGAGCTAAAACGACGGCTTATCAATGCTGGGCTGGAGCTGCGCGGCACCTGATGTTTGAGCTGAGACCTTACCAAAAAGAGGCGGTCGAGGCGGTTTATGAACATTTAAGGACGCGGGACGATAATCCGTGTGTGGTGTTGCCTACAGGTACAGGAAAAAGTTTGTGCATTGCCCAGATAGTTTCCGATGCTGTGCAAAAATGGTCCGGCCGGGTACTGATTCTGGCGCACGTCAAGGAGCTTCTGGAACAGAATGCGGATAAAATTCAGGCGCTCTGTCCGGAACTTGACGTCGGGGTATATTCGGCTGGCTTGAACAGCCGCGATACCGACCATGCGGTGATCGTCGCCGGAATCCAGTCGGTTTACAATAAAGCGTGTGAGCTCGGGCCGTTTGATCTGGTTATCATTGACGAGAGCCATTTACTCAATAGTGAATCAGAAGATTCGATGTATAAATCGTTCTTGAACGATATGAAAATCATCAATCCGCATGTCCGGCTTAATCGGCATGACCGCAACGCCGTACCGGATGAAAGGCGGGCTGATCTGCAAGCCGGAGAACCTGTTAAATCATGTCTGTTATGAAGCCGGGCTCAAGGAAATGATCGTGCAGAAATATCTCTCGCCATTAGTTTCCAGAGCCGGGAGAGCGGAGGCGCGTTTCGACAAACTACATGTTCGAGGAGGCGAGTTTATTTCATCTGAAGTCGAGGATTTAATGGACAACAGCCAGCTTGTGGACGCCGCCTGCCGGGAAATCTTCAACCTGACCCAAGACCGCAATTCGGTGTTGATCTTCACCTCAAGCGTGGATCACTGCAAACATGTCGCGGAAAGAATCACGGCGTATTCGGGAGAAGAATGTGGTGTTGTCACCGGGGAAACGTCCTCAGGTGAACGCGCGGAAATTATCGCGAGATTCAAGGGCGAAGAAGTTCCGGCTGATTTTTTCAGCAACAAGGAGCCGCTCAAATACCTGGCGAACGTCAACGTCCTGACGACCGGGTTCGATGCGACCAATACAGACTGCATTGTTTTATTGCGCCCGACTAATTCCGCCGGACTTTTGGTACAGATGGTTGGACGCGGAACCAGGCTGCATCCGGGAAAATGCGATTGCCTGATTTTAGATTATGGCGGCAATATCATGCGGCATGGCCCCGTGGATATGATTCAGGTGAAAGAACTAGGCAAAGGCAGTGGCGAAGCTCCTGCTAAAAAGTGCCCGGAATGCCTGGCACTCATCCATGCGGCCTACATGACATGTCCCGAATGTGGATTTAAATTTCCGCCAACAGCAAGCAGTAATCTCAATGCCCGTGCGGAGTCGGCGGGTGTGTTGTCAGGGCAAGTGGATTATTCAGATTACGAGGTGAGTGGCGTCTATTACGCGGTGCATCATAAGCGGGGAGCTCCGGATGACGCGCCGAAAACGATGCGGATCGAATACGGCACAGGTTTCATGCACTGCACCAGCGAATGGGTGTGCCCGGAACATTCCGGCTGGGTTCGGAGTAAGTTCGAATCATGGTGGAAAAAGCGAAGTAAAGTCCCGCCTCCGCGTAGTGCTGAAGAAGCTGTGAAACTGGCGGCGGATGGAGCCCTGGCTAAGACGTCGAAGATCATCGTAAAATCAGTGGCCGGTGAAAAGTTCGACCGGATAGTGGACTATGAGCTTGGGCCAGTGCCGGATTACTGCCCGGAGCCGGGCTATTATGACGCTGAGCCGTATGATGAATGGTCGCCAGCAAATTATCCCGATGAGGATTTCGATGAAGATGATATTCCTTTTTGATGCCGCCTTAAACTTTTAAATGATGGATATTTTAATGCAGAATAATTGCGATGACATAAATAAAATACTCAACCTTATATTTTCTCCCGAAGATGTTTTCGAGGTGAGATGCCTGGATGCGACTGCGCCCAGCGCGAGATATATACATACTGAATCAGGTTATTTCTCATATGAAAACATCCCGAAGGTTGCCAAGGAACTGGCGAGAATAGAGGCGCGCGGGGTGTATTTTACCCCGAATCCAGTCAATCCGGCACTTCTGGCACGTTCGGCGAACCGTCTCCAGACGGCCAGACGGGATACCTCTACTACCGACGCGGATATCCTGTGTCGCCGATGGCTCCTGATTGACTGTGACCCAAAACGCCCGTCTGGAATTTCGGCATCGGAGGAGGAACACGACGCGGCGCTTTACAAGGCAATCGAAATCAGTGACGGACTCAGTTCAATGGGCTGGCCGGAGCCGGTCCTGCTGGATTCCGGCAACGGGGCGCAGTTGATGTACCGGGTTGATTTGCCCGCGGAGGACGAGGGGCTCGTCAAATCCTGCCTGGCGGCACTGACTCCATTTGGAGATGATAAGGTTTCAATCGACCAGTCTGTGTTCAATCCGGCCCGCATCTGGCGTCTGCCAGGAACCTGGAACTGTAAAGGCGATGAAGTCGGCGACCGCAGATACCGGCAGGCAAAGATTATTTCAATCCCAGATTCGCAGGAGACAGTCCCGATAGAAAAACTCCATAAACTGGCGGGAAGCGTACAGCCTCCTATACAAGAGATAATTCCGACTAATTCAAGCTTTGATCTTAATGCCTGGATTGCTAAGCATTGCCCGGAAGTCGAAGGCCCTTTTGACTGGAAAAATGGGCGCAAATGGGTATTTCCAGTTTGCCCTTTCAATGATGCGCACGATAATCGCAGTGCCGTAATCATCGAACAGGCCAACGGTGCAATCGCCTTTAAGTGCCATCACAATGGATGTATCAATAACGACTGGCACACCCTGCGTGAGCTCAAAGAACCCGAGGCATACGCTACTCCCATAGAAGACCCGGAAGTTGACCTGTCAAAGCTGCTTATTTCTCTTGGCTGTAAAAGCGAAACAGTGACAGAAACCCCGGAGAAAAAAGTCGAGAAAAATGATAAGAATATAATTATCAAACCGCTTAATCATCTGATTGAAAATTTCGCGGGGCTTAACCCGCCTGTTATCCACGGGCTTATTCGTGAAGGTGAAACCATGAATATCATAGCCAGTCCTAAAGTCGGTAAAAGCTGGTTTGCCATGCGGCTGGCAATTTCCGTCGCCTCAGGAATCGACTGGCTTGGATTTCCCGTTGAACAGGGCACTGTGTTGCACCTAGACAATGAGCTGTTTGAGAACACGCTGACCGACCGTTACCGGAAAATTGCGAAGGCGATGAATATTGATCCGAATCTTTTTAACAGGAATATCGACACTTTTTCCATGCGGGGAAAGCTGCGGGATATCGTTTCGCTGGGCG
>JAQUOK010000322.1 GCA_028717165.1 Victivallaceae bacterium
AACTTATTACTATCTTCTCCACTGTCGTGCGCCCGGCTCCTTACGACTTGGGACGTAAGACGTGTTCAAGCAGGGACGTAATTTAATATAAAGTAGTGCCGGGAGCAGCCTTGCTCCGGCATCCGAAATCAATGATTTCAGTGGAATCTACAGCTATTTGTCGCGGAACAAGGCTGCTCTCGCGACTACTAAAAACATTATGAAACATTACGCTAGATTTACGGCTCGTGAGGACACTCGCCCTCCACTTTTTACATTGTGCCGTTTTTTTTCTGGAGGTTGTCCGACGCGGGTGCAGGGCTGCGCCTCGCGCTACTTGAAAGTACGAAAATCAAAAATGGAGCTTTGATAAAATGAAAACTTTTGAGCGTGGAGTTACTGAAAAAACAGCGTTCAGTACAACCGGGGAGTTGATCGGTGAGTGAACTGGAAACTGCCGGCTTTCATGTTCTGGAAAGGGTGTTTGCCGGCGCGACCGGCCGTTTTTGTGTCCGCCTGACCCATGGCAATCTGGTGGTGCATTTTCCGAGCGGCAGATATTTGGCTTTTTACTGTCCGGAATTCAGCTTGGCGCAACAAAGAGAAATATTCGACAGTAAAATTCCGGAAATGATGGCGCAAGGTGAATTCGCTGTCTGTGCAGTTTTGCTTACCGATATAAAAGTAAACTGCAAATAAAGTTTTTGAAGAGGATTTGGGGGTTTATAATCCGCCTGACCGCTTACACGGCACAGAACTAAAACGAGATATTGACGTCGCCGAATATTTTAGTCGGCGGCGGCATCAGAACCAGGCCTTCTTTCTGGCCCCAGTCGCGGTCCCAGCGGCCGAGCAGGAGCGGGTCGGTGTCCTCTCCCCACGGGTTGAGGTCGATGATCAGGATTTTCTTGCTCGAAGTGATGTAGATGTCCATGACGAAAGTATCGGCGGGAAGGTTCCACGAAATACTTTTGAAAAAGGCGTTAACGTGGTTCCACAGTTTTTCCCTTATCCCCTCGAGGCGGCGGAAATGCCTGATCAGCCAGTACTGGCTCATCGCCACCAGTTCGCCTTTATAAATGAACAGTCTGAATTCGCGGGTCTGGTTCATGCGGCGGAAAGGGCGCAGGCATATATGGCTGACTTCCTTTTTAGCCGCCGCCTGCCGGACTTTTTTGCTTAAGGCGAGGAAACGCCAGGCGCTTTCCGGGGAATGCACCGCGCCGCGTTTGGCCCTGAAACGTTCGGTATCAGTCGGGGCGCAGGTATCGACGGAAACAAAGGAATTACCGGGAATGTAATGCATCGGCTGCCGCAGGCGTTTGATTACGTTATAGGCGATCGGGCCGCCGATCGCGCCGTCGGCCAGAGCTTCAATTTCTTCCGGCTGAAGTTTTATAAAAGATGTCAGAAAAGTATTGGCGGATAAAGCCGGATACCAGTTCTGCATCCTGCAAAAATCTTTATTATCCATAAAACCTGAAACCTCTTGAAAAGTTTAAAGTTATTTTACATAAAAAACAAAATATACAGCCTTATTGCAATAAAAACAAATATATTTCGCAATTAAAGGTTTAGCTTACTTGAGTTTAGCCGCCGCCCGCAGGTTCAAGTCGAGCTGGAGACGGGTGAATACGATTATCAGATAGAGTGAAAAACAGATTATGTAAACGCTGTTGAAACTGAGAAAAGGCAGGTCGAAAGCGGGAAAAAATGAAGCTATCAGTATTGGCGGAAAACTCGCGTAGATGCCGATAACGAAACGTTCCCGGTATTTCAGTACCGGTCTGCCGGTATTGCCTGACAGATTCAGGATGAATGAAAACATCGTGACGAAGAACAGAACCTGGAAAATGGTTCCGAACAGATTTCCCAGAAAGCTGACTGAAATATAAGTGCTTTTGCAGTAATCGTTCAACGCCTGCCAGTTAAGCGCGGAAAACTGGCAGAAAAGTTTATGTTTCAGTGAAGTATTGTCCTTAATGTAAGGCATTATGGCTGAACGTTCCTTACTGACGGCGGGCAGCAGTTCCCCGGAACAGTAGGCGTATGGGATCAGTAAAAATTTATCGTCTCCGGTCTTTATCCAGGAACTGAGCATTACGGGAGTCCAGAGGAAGCCCATGTTGACTTCGCCGGCATCTATTTCCGGCAGTTTGTCTTTTTCAACGGAGGGAACATAGTTGACCCGGAACCGGTTATTGGCGAGCAGGAGGGAATTTTGCCGGTTCATGTTCTGCGGCCTTACGCCGTTGCTGTCCACGATGATATTTCCGAAATTTTCCTTCAGGCGCCTGAAGGTTTCGTCCAGTTCGTCGCTCATGTCGGAATAGGAACAGAGCAGTATGAACAGCGAGGATATTACTGCCAGCAGGACAAGATGCCATAATGCCTTACCCGCAGACTGCGGGAGCAGTCTTATAAAAACTCCTGTTCCTTTGCATGTTCCAATCAAGGCTCTGAAAAAATTCATGGATTAGACCAAAATTGTTTTTTTGAAATCCTTTTTCCTGCCGTTTTTCTTCAACCGCTTCAACTTAGGTTCTATACTGCTGAAAACATCTTCTGTCAAGCGGTCAACGAATAATATGCCGTCAAGATGATCGATTTCATGTTGAAGACAGCGCGCCAGCATTCCACCGCATTCGCATTCGATCAATTCCCCGTTGATTGTCCGGGCGCGGAACTGGATAAACTGCGAACGTTCGACGGGAGCGCTGATGCCGGGTACGCTCAGGCAGGCCTCAGCTTCAGTATCTTTCGCTTCGCCCATGGCGGTTATTTCCGGGTTTATCACTGTCATCGGCATACGCGGCAGCAGCGCGGCCTCGCCCGGAGAAACGGCGCCGTGGTCGCTGCAGGGTATCCCCAGAGTAACGATCCGCAGGTTCACGCCGTACTGCGGCCCGGCCAGGCCGATACCGTCGAAAAGCTGCATCGCCCGGAGCATTTCCTCTGCGATTTCGCGGATTTCGGGAGTGATTTCCCCGATTTCGCGGGCTCTGGTTTTCAGGATATCCGCGCCGTAAGTATAGACGGTATATCGGCTTTTACTTCTGAAAAACATTTTCTACTCCGGGTTATTCTGTTCATAAACTTCCAGGGCGCGCGCAATCCGTTTCCGGCAGGATGCCGAACCGATAAGCAATATGGTTTCGTCGAGTTCGGCGCCTCCGGCAACCCCGGTGACGGCTAGCCTGACCGGGGCGAATAATCTGCCGGGTTCGAGATTGTTTTCACGCTCGGTATCGGCGAGCAGGCTTGAAACGAGCTCTTTCGTAAGTTCGCCGGCGTTTGCGAGTTTTGCCGCGAACGCCTTCAGCGCAGCCCGGGTCTCCGTATTCTGGAGTTGTTTGTTAAATTGTTTGCCGCCGTATTCGAGATCGTCGCTGAAAAAATATTTCCAATCTTCCGTCCGGGTGAAATCTTTCAGCCTGACCTGCATCAGCGCCGCGACTTTGGCGAATTCAGCTTGGCCTATGTTTTTCCCCCAGGCGAAGCCGCCGACAAATTCCGCGGCTTCGGCGAGAAACCCGGTAAAAGGCATTTCCGCTATGTACATACCGTTCATATTCGCCAGTTTCTTCAAGTCGAATTGAGCGGGGGAACTCTTGACCCTTTCCAGGGAGAATGCTTCCGTCATTTCCGTTCTGGTCATTTTTTCCCGGTCGGCGCCCGGGGACCAGGCGAGCAGCGCCAGATAATTGAACAGCGCTTCTGCCAGGAACCCTTTCCGGCGGAAATCCCCGACGAACGCGTCGCCGTCCCGTTTGCTGTAGGGTTTGCCTGCTTCATTCACGATCATCGGCAGATGGGCGTAAGCCGGTATTTCAGCGCCCAGCGCATGGTAAAGCAGGATATGGCGGTAAGTATTTTCAACGTGGTCGTCGCCCCGGATAATATAATTTATCTGCTGCAGAATGTCGTCGCAGACATTGGCCAGGTGGAAAATCGGGGAACCGTCGCCGCGAATAATGACCAGGTCTTTCATGCTGTCCAGAGGTTTCGACAGTTCGCCCTTGATCGTATCCCGGAAAAACACTTCCCGCCGGGTGAAGGTCATTTTCGCGCAGTTCCGCAGTTTGAATACTTCACCGTTCTTTATGGCGGCCAGCTTGTCGTTCAAAGCGAAAAGCAGCTCGTTGTCACTGTTAAAAAGCCTTAAATCCATGAACCCGGCCAGGCAGGCGCTTGTCGGTACCGGTTTGCCTTTTTTGCTTATTCCGGCGAAATTAAGGCCTGAATAAGCGACGGTAACGTTTTCATCCGGGTGCAGTTCCGTTTCGGCGTTTCCGGCGCTTCTTACCATGGGGATATTTCCGGTTTCAAACGGGATCCGGAACAGAACGGGGGCTTGTCCGCTGTCGTCGGTTTTGCCGTAGTAGGCTTTATTTTCCGCCAGCAGCTTTTGCGCGGCGGCTTCATGCGCCGGGCGCTGTGAGGTCTGGTAGAGTATTTCCCCGTCGTGGTCAAGCCCCAGCCAGTCCATGCATTCCAACAGGGTGTTTATCGCTTCAGCGGTTGAGCGTTCAAGGTCGGTATCTTCGATTCTGAGCAGAAATTCGCCGCCGGTATGCCGGGCGAAAAGCCAGTTGAAAATGGCTGTCCGTATATTGCCGATATGCACCTGTCCGGTGGGGGACGGCGCGAACCTTACTCTCGCTTTCATGCAAAAAATCCTGTTTTTTTGTTGCGGGCTTAAAAATAATCGCTATTCCCGGCTGAGAATAGCGATTATTACAATATAATAATCATAAAGTAATTTAATCGGCGTCGGCGCTTAAGTCAACCCCGATTGTGTTAGTATTTGTCGCAGCCTT
>JAQUOK010000323.1 GCA_028717165.1 Victivallaceae bacterium
AGAAATACGGGGAGCCCACGACGGAATCAAACCAGATCATACCCCCGGCATGCAGATACCGGAGCAATTTAAGTATTTCAGCCGGGGTAAATTTCAAAGTCCTGCCGCCGGAAAATAAAAGTACCGGAACCTCCGCCGGATCGCCGCTGAAAAAATTCAGATCCAGGGTTTGAACCTTGTATTCCATTTTAGCGTGGTTTTTAACCAGACGCAGGAGTTGCGAACAGTCGGCAGGCACCATATTCCAGTCAAAAACCCTGATGACAACGCCGTTCGGCCATTTATAGTCAAGATAAGCGCCCCAGATCACCTTGCCGATCAGCACCCCCGGCGACGGCGGGCGTTTCTTTTCCGAACGGCGCAGCGGAGTTACCGGCAGCGGCAGCGGCGGAAAAGCTTCACCGCCCTGACGGCGCTGCGCTTTGGCTTCCGGCGGTTTACCTACCGGACGGAGAAAATCGTTCTCTCCCCCGAAACAATCCGCCAATAAAAACAGCAGGACTAAAACAAAAAATATCCGGTTCATAGCTGCGGCTCCTTTTTTAGTTTTTCCAGAAGTTCCATCGCTTGCGCGGCTTCCTTTGAACGCGGCGCATTTTCGAATATAATATTTAAACGTTTCCGCGCAAGCAAATATTGCCCGTCCGCAAAATAAAATTGCGCCAACCGCCAATTGGCTCCGGCTTCCAGAGCGGGCGGCGGACCGGTATGAAGCATACGGAGAAGCACACAGGCCGCACGGCGCGGCTGTTTTAATTCCCGCAGAATTTCCGCCTTGAGCGAAAGATACTCCGGATCGAGGCGTACCGCCGGACAGGCGTCTTCAAGTTCCTCACAGTGTTCCCAGGCCGCAGCGTATTTCTTAAGTATATAACAGTTACGGACGGCAATGAGCGCACCGCTGACGGTCAGACGGAGGCTGCGGTCCGGCAGCGCCGAAACTCCCTGTATTTTTTTATACAGCTCCGCGGCAGCCTCCGGGCCTTTGTCCATCAGGGCCATATCCGCCTGCAAAAGGTCATAGCGCATCCGTTTTACAGCGTCCAGCAAATCTTCTCGCCTGACCCCGGCCAAAAACTTTTTCGTCCCGGCATTGTTTCCAAGACGGTAAAACAGCAGCCCGGCATATTTCAGATTGGCGGCGGCCAGGAGTTTCGGGGCCTTCAGGAGTTTCAATACAATATTCAACTGTTTTTCAGCCTCTCCGTATTTTTCCTGCCGCAGCAGTTCATCGAAAATCAGCGCGTCAAATAAAATAAAAACGGTTTCAGGACTTACTATATCCTGCTTAGTCAGGAGGCGTTTATAAAATTTCTCCGCTTCGTCCTTCATTCGCAGTTTGACCAGCGCCTCAACGAGGAAAGCATAACCTTCTTTCTGGATTCCAGGACTAAGTTCCTGTTTTAAAGCTTCCTTTATGAACTCCCTGACCTGATTATCGGCTATCGGTTTCAGCATATACTGATAATCGATTATGACCTTCTGGCGCAGTCTGCCCGCCCGGCATTTGAGTTCGACCGGGTATTCGCCGGCCCTGAAATAAAAATAATTGAATTCAGGAATTTCCGGCCCCAGGCTCCAGTTTAAATACTTTTTGAACGGAGTTTCAAACTTTACCACATACATCTGCTTCGCATTTATTTCGATCATATCGAGCAGACGCCAGCTGAAATCACAGGCGGGCCTGTGTCCCGGCGTTTTAAGCGGCCCGGCTTCCGCAGTCAGAACCGGAGTGTAATATTTCTCCGGAATGACCTGCAAATGCCTTTTTCCGGCGCCGGGCGGCAGAAAGGCAGCTATCGCATAGCAATAATCCGGATTATTATTGGCGTGCAGATAATCCAGGCGGTGGATCCCTTTTGTCAGTTCCACCTCGCCCCTGAACTGGCCGTGCTGACCGCCGGAAACCCATTTGCGGAAGGGGGAATTGACGACAGGCATATCGTCAATCAACAGAAACGAAGCGTCCGTCGAAGCGGAGAAAAAAGTCCACCTGCCGTCACACGGCAACTCAATGAAAGCCGAATACCAGTGCAGGGAATTTTTTTTGGGGCCGAAAGGATTCCAGCCGGAAAATATTTGGTTTTCGAATTCCGCTCCGCGAAGCTTACTGTTTTTCCATAACTCTTTGAACTGCTCAAGGCTCTTCACATTCCGGCCGTCAAATTCCCCGACCCGGCGCAGAACTCCGGAAATTTGTTTCTGTTGCAGTCTTTCAACCTCGTTCTTGTAGAAAACGAGCTGGAATTTCGGGCCGGAACGGGCGGTAAAAAATATTTTCACCAAACTCCCCCGGCGATAATATTCCTCAACGCCGCGTTCATTACTGTGCAACCCGAAAAGCCGATAGCCGGAACATGAATCCGGCAGATAGAATTCCAGTTTCGCGGTAAGCAGTTCCTGCGAATTTCCGCCGACAGTAACTTCCCTGACAAAAAGCGGCTTTTCCGCGGAAGCGGAAATTGCCGCCAACAGCAGAAAAAGGCCGGTAAAAAGTCGTTTCATAAACTTTCCTGTCAGGTTACTTTCAGGGTAACGTTTAATACCATACCTTTATTGCAGACGATTTCAAATAAGGGAAAGAATACGCGCCGGGAAATAACATGCAAAGTACCAATCCGACGGTTCCGCAAGGCTTGCTTAACAGCGATTGGGACTCTTGGGACGGTTGAGACTTTTGAATTTAAGCTCAAAGTCCCAAGCGTCCCAAGTGTCAAAAGCCCCATTTTTTCAAACAACGACTTTTAATCGCGTCCAATCCGCTAAAATTTCCGTTTAAAAGCGGCGCTACAAACGGGATGCTTCCCTTGCCGCGGCTTTAAACCGCGTTTCAAATTCCCCGTTGGTATAGCAGAAATGCTGAGTTTCATAACCGCCGACGGTTTTGAAATCGGCAGCCAGCGGACAATAGAAAAAATCGTCGCGACAATTGGCGGCAACCGCGACAAATTCTTCCGGGTAGAGCGAATTAATGAACAACTGGTACTCGACAAACAGTTCGCCGGGGAGAAAAAATATATTTATACCGCTGCTCCGCAATTTATATATGGTATACGGCGCCGGCCCGAAATCCATAACTCCAAGCAATGCGGCTGAACTGGCATCGCCGGGATTGCTTTGCAGTTTATCCTGCAGTTCCCGGCGGCCGAATTCCCGGCGGGGAAAAGAAAAGGCGACACTCTGCCAGTCAAGCTTCCCGGCTTTCCGCCATTCCGCCCGCTCTAAATTAGTCCTGATCGCTACCGCCAGTTTTTTCCCGAAATGAAGCAGGTTAGTTTCAGGTTCCTGAGTAGAATATTTCCCGGCCGTCACATTGCCGCCGCAACCGGTAAAAAACAGATGCAGCCCGGATTCATCCCCCAGTTGACGTAACGCTTCACCGGGAGCATCGGCACTGAATTTGTCCCCGGTATTCGCCACCTGCGGGTGGGTAGCGTAAAAACTCAGACTGCCCAGAATATTGCCGTCCGCATCCCGGAAAGCCACGGTTTTCAGCATCAGATCTATGATGCCGAGCGGCGCATTGCGAATACGCTCGTCCCGGCAACGGCTCCAACGCGCAGCAATCGTCCCGTCCGGCATTGCTACGCGCCGGTTGGAAGCATAACCTTCCAGACAATATGAAGCTGAACTGATTTCCGCAACTTCCCGGAAATGCCTGACGGCCTCACCGGCGGCAGCAGCGCATTTGGCGAGCATCTCCGGCCACCAGCCGTATTGTTCCGGGGTTTCCAGGTATTTTACGGCTTCGAAATCGACCAGCGGCGCGTCGTGCTGATGAATACAGTGTATCAATACCCGGTCATTGCCGGTCCCGGCCGCGGCCGCCAGCGCCGCCCGCAACTGTTCATAGGCGGAATGCACCAGCGCGCAATAATCCAGGGAAACCAGCACCAGCCGGGCGGAAGCGTCATCCAGGATCAGTCCCCGGGCGAAAAGCGGGTCCCGGATTCTCAGGGTTTTTGCGTTAAAACCGGCACACGCCCCGACCGGAGGAGTGACGTCAACCTTAAAGCAAGCTAATTTCAACATGAAGGGAAATCCCAAAAGATAATTTTATTTGGCGTCGAGGATTCTGCGCATTTCCACTGCCATCGTGGATATGCGGTGAGGTTTGGGCAGAAAGCCTTTGGCTCCCTGCTCCAGAAGATCGTTAACTTCTTCTTCGGAAACATAGCCGCTGGAGAGCAGTACCTTGGCATTGGGATCCAGTTCCTTTATCTTGTAAAAGGTCTGGTGACCGCCGAGCTTCGGCATAACCATATCCAGCAGGACAAGGTCTATTTCATTAGGATTCTCACGATAAATCTCGACCGCATCAAGCCCGTTTTCCGCAAGCAGCACGGAATAACCGAGACGCTGCAGGGCTTCTATCAGAAAATCCCAAATGGTCTCGTGGTCGTCAACTATTAAAATAGTCTCGTTCCCGCGGGGAAGCGATTTAAATTCATTTATCATATCAAAAACCTCTTTTGCTCTTCTAAGTATAGCGTAAAACGGCGGAAATTGCAAGAACTCAGAAACTAATTTTGTTTTTTATTAAATATTTTTTTATTGTTGTTCTCCAGCATAATCCGCTGATCCCTCAGCTCATTTTTCAACTGCTGGCTTTCGATATGCTTGATATAATACCTTACCTGCCACAAAAGCAGTTCCTGGCGCAAAGTAGGCTGTTTTATTTCTTTGAGGTCAGCAAGCAGTTTCCCCGCCTGTTCCTTCAGTTTCGGCAGCAGGAATTCGGATGACCCGCAGCGCAGCGCCAATACCTGCATTTTAGTGTCATAAACACCGGTTATAT
>JAQUOK010000324.1 GCA_028717165.1 Victivallaceae bacterium
CGGGGCGTCGTTTCGGCTGACGTTAAACAAATGGGAGAAGACGTGCAATGCGGCCATTGCGACGAGATCGTCTCCGTCCCTAATTCACGTCTGGCCACCGGCGCCGTTATAGGAGACTTCGCTATTCTCGAAGAGCTTGGCCGCGGCGGCATGGGGGTTGTCTATCTGGCGCACCAGATATCCCTGGACCGGCCGGCCGCGCTGAAAATATTGCAGGATTCATACGCGAACAACGCTGAATTCGTAGTTAATTTCATCAAGGAAGCGCGGGCGGCGGCAAAACTCAACCACCCGCACATAGTCCAGGCCTACGCGGTCGGTGAAGACGAGGGCATTTTCTACTACGCCATGGAATACATCAACGGCGATACGATGAAGGATGTCCTGAAACGGGATAAAATCATCCCCATCGACAAAGCCGTAACCATCATTCAGCAGATCGGCGAAGCGCTTGACTGCGCGTGGAAGGAACAGAAACTGATCCACCGCGATATCAAACCCGACAATATCATCCTGGCCAAAAACAACCGCGCCAAACTCGCCGACCTCGGACTCTCCCGCGTCGCCGGGGATATGGACGACGAAAACGAAGAAGAAGTCATGGGGACTCCGCAGTACATCAGCCCGGAACACCTTACCGGCGCGCCGATGGATATCCGTAGCGACATTTACAGCCTCGGGGCGACTTTCTACCAGTTTGTAACGGGGCGTTTCCCTTATGAGGGACGTACCGCCAATGAAATTGCCCGTAAACATCTCGAAGCCGCCCTGGTGCCGCCGCAGGTGGTAAATCCGAAAGTGCCTGAGGCGATCGGACAGATCATCATGAAAATGATGAAGAAAAACATTAATGAACGCTATCAGGACGCCGAAGAACTCGTTGAGGATTTACGCCTGTTCAGACGCGGTAAACTGTCATCCACCGGCGCGGTTCCGAAAGTTTTTTCGACCAGGACCCGCAGTATTCCCAAAGATAAAAGCGCCGAAGATAATGACAAGGCACCGCTGGATGCGGATTTTCCCACTACCACCACCGGTAACCTGAAACCTCTGTATACGGCGGTATCCACCGCTTCCACCACTACCGGGCTGCTGTTTTCCGACGAACTTGAAGGCACTTTCAGAAAACCCAGAAAGAAACTGGTTATCTATTCCGCAATAACCATTGTCCTGATCATCATGGTCGGGGCGGCGCTGGTCTGGTTTTACATTCTTCCGCTCGGCGAAGAGGTCGAGCCGGTTCAGACTCCGGCGATTCCCCTGCCGGTCCAGCGGACTTTCCGGCAGGAATATCTGAACGCCGTCAATTCCATGCTCGCGGAATACCAGAGCAAAAAAATTACCGTGGCCATGTTTCTGACCAAAGCGGACGCTATCATTAAGGAATTTCCTCATCTGCTGCCGGGCAAGGAAAAGAAAGCTTTCAAGAGACTTATGGACGTCTATGTGCCGCTGGACGAAAAAACCAGAGTGGTTCCGGCGCGCGAAAAACTGCGGAAAGAACACCTCGACGCGATTGCGGCCCGCAGGAAAAAAGCGGAAACGGAACGGCTGGCGGCAGAAAAAGCGGCGAAAGACGCCGAAGCCGGCAGAATAAGACAGGCCAAAGAAGCCGCCGAACGCGAGCGACAGCTGGCGCTCAAACGGCAGGAGGAAAAAATCCTCAAACTTAAAATCGAAAAACGGGCAGCTGATTACAAAAAAAGCATAGAGAAAAAGAAAAGCACGCTTATTTATAATTTTGTTGAATTCGCTCTGCAAAAAAAATATGACGCCGCTGAAAAAATGTTTGCCGACGCCGCCGGAGAACCCGCCAGAGTAAAAAAATTCACCACTGAGGAAAAGAAACTGGCGAAAGACTTTGCCGCTTATGCGGAAAATCTCAGGAAAGCGTTTAAAAGAGGACTGGCCATTACCCGGGATTTCACCGTAGACAACAGAAAACTGATCGGAATGGGAATAGAATTCGACCGTTACAAATACGGACGTATAACCAAATCGGAAAACGACGCCATTTTTATACAAATGCCCGACGATGAAGTCAAAGCGGTGAAATTTGCCGCTATAAAGAACTATTATCTGCGGAAATTTTTCAAGATCGTCGTCAAAAAGCATAATATAAAGGATGATTATTTCTATTACCTGCTGTTCAACGGCTTCTTTGACAAGAATATCGCGAAATACGCTGAAGATGATTTCTGGAAAAAGGAACTGGAAAACTTTGAACTGGAATATTTCAAAGAAAAATTGAAGGATGCCGTTCCCCAAGTCCGGCAGGAGCTGGAAGATAAATTCGGCGGGCTCGAAGCTTTCAGGAAAGCGCAAAAAGACTGAACTGTTAAAACCACAATAAAACTGAAGCATTCGTGCTTATGCAACTATGAAAATTATACATTTTTCAGACCCGCACGCCGGCGGCCCGGCTGAAGATTACATGGCCTATCTGGATAAACGCTGGGTCGGGGTTTTCAATTACTGCTTCCGCCGCAAATTCGTTTTCCACATAGAACGCCTGAAAAAGGCGGTAACTTATATCCTCGACTGTAAACCCGACGTCGCAGTCTGTACCGGCGACCTGACTTCAACCGGGCAGCCGGGAGAGTTTGCGAAAGTTATCCCGATATTGAAACCGCTGCGCGATTCGGCGATACCGGTATTATTCGTTCCCGGAAACCATGATTATTACGTCAGGAGAAAAAAATGCACGGACGCCATGCGCGCAACGGTTTCATGGTTCTCGCGCGGCCGCTACGCGTTTGACGACCTGCCGGCGGCATTCGATTTCGGCGAATGCGAATTCCTGCTCATCAACACCAGTTTCCCTTCCAATCTTCTCTGTTCATGGGGATTCGTAAAGGACGACAGCCGGAAATTCCTCCTGGATTACTGTGCGAAACCGAAATCGAAACCGCGGATTTTAGTTTCGCATTATCCGGTGATCGAAGATCACCCGGTATTCCGGCTGCGGCACCGACTTTTCGGACAGAAGGAAATCCTTGCCATGCTTGCCGACGGCCGTCTGGATCTTTCCCTGTGCGGCCATGTTCACCGCCCCTATAAAAAAGTGGACGAACGCGGCCGCGGCGAAAACTGTTCCGGTTCGGTCACCCGCAACGGGGCGTTTTCGGAAATTGAATATAAGCAAAGCAGTGATACCTTTACTTTTAAGGAATTGGCTGTAGATTAATGAAAGTCAGAATGAGGATGTGATATGACTTTGAGTTTTTTAAGGAAGAGTCAGCTTTATTTTATATTTTCGTTTCTCGGCGCCATAATTGCCGGCACGCTGCTCCTGAAACTGCCCTGGGTCACGCATTCCGGGGGAACGCTGGAATGGCTCGACGCCCTGTTCATATCCACGTCGGCGGTTTGCGTGACCGGACTGGTCACGGTGACGACATCCGGATTCAACCTCACCGGCCAGTTGATCATTATCGCCCTGATCCAGATCGGGGCTCTGGGCATCATGACCCTTACCGCCTCCATCATCGTGCTCATGGGGCGCAAAATGAATTACAGCAACACCATGATATTATCCAGTCTGAGCGACAGTTTTCCGCTGAAAAGCGTTGATTCGCTGTTGCGGACGATCCTTTTTTATTCAATTGTCATTGAGTTCGCCGGCTTTGTTCTGCTGACCTACGGTTTTCTGCTTGACGGCAGGTTTGATTTCGGCCATTCATGCTATCATGCTTTTTTCCATGCGGTCTCCGCGTTCTGCAATGCCGGGTTCAGCACTTTCGACACCAGTCTGATCGGCATGTCCGCGTTTATCAAAATAGTAATTTCCCTGCTTATCATCCTGGGCGGGCTGGGAGTTTACGTAATATATGACCTTTCGCATTTGTCGCACAAGCACTTCCTGCGCATCCATACCCGGCTGGTACTGATAACTTCGCTGCTCCTGATTGTTTTCGGCGCCTTCAGTTTCAAAATTCTCGAACATCAGTCAAACAGCCCGATAAGCTGGCTGGACGCTTATTTCCAGTCCGTAACGGCGCGTACCGCCGGATTCAATACGGTCGCGATGCTGGAAAGCGAACTGCATCCGGGCACCATAATCATCCTGATCGCCTTCATGCTTATCGGGGCTTCTCCCGGCGGTACCGGGGGCGGTATGAAAACCACCACGGCGGCCTTGGTCTTTATTTCCCTCTACAATACTTTCAAGGGGAACACGAAAGTTCTGATATTCAAGCGGGAAATACTCCAAAACAACGTTCTGAAAGCTTTCACCATAATGTTTTCATTCATAGCCGTCAGCGTAGTGGCGGCAACCTGGCTGACGGCAACTGACAGCGCCTCGCTGGAATCAGCTTTTTTCGAAGTGGCTTCGGCTTTGGGAACGGTCGGCTTGTCCCTGGGAATCAGCGCCAAGGCGACCGCCGCCGGAAAATTTATTCTGATATGCTGTATGTTTGTCGGGCGTATCGGCCCTTTCACCATGTTCCTGTTCCTGCTGGGGCGTGAAAAGGCCAGCCGCCTGGAGTATCCCGAGGAAAGAGTGATTTTAGGTTAACATCAGGAGTCGGTAAAATGAAAAATACGTTTGCGGTAATAGGTTTGGGCACGTTCGGGTCGAAATTGGCTCTGGAGCTGAGTCAGGCGGGGCATTCCGTAATCGCGATAGACAGTTCCAGAACGATAATAAATGACATCAAGGATAAGGTTACCGAAGCGGTAATCGCTGACGTCACGAATCCGGATACGGTCAAGGAAATCGACGTCCGGAATTTCGATGCGGTGATTTTCGGCATGAGTTCCCATTTCGAGGATCTGATCCTGGCGCTTACG